>JBMOHG010000433.1:0-3079 GCA_049317965.1 Paludibacter sp. | reverse complement strand
TTTCTTTTATTAATTCTGTGGTATATTTTTTAGCTGTAATTGGTGCTTTGTATTCTACATTTATTACATCTGCTAAATTTAAAATGTCATTTTTTGCAGTTTCAGTAAAATATATACTATAGTTTTTCATATTTTACGCATGTCAACTCCGTACAATTCGCTTAATTTATCCCACATTTCATCAAAAACTTCTTCGGCAGGAAATGTAACTCTTGGCAACCCATCAACTCCTAAGGGCTGTTCATGTATAATTTGAACTACTTTTTTATGTTTTTCCAGTTCGCGTACAATTCTACGACCTGTAGGAGTTTCTATATTTATTCGTGCTGTTACTGTCATGATGGTAGGATTTATTATAATGCTGCAAAGATAAAGGAATTAAATCACAAAATCAAATCATATTTTTTGTTTTATTAATATTACTATTTGATTATTTTTTTAGTTTAATAATGTCCAAGCATTGAATGAATTGTTACTATTTGGTTTTCTTTATCAATTGAATAAACCATCATATGTTCCAAATTTATACAACGAGACCAAAAACCAACTAAATCATGCATTAATTCTTCCGGTTAAATCTATTTCCATATATCATTCAAGTCTAACTGGGTTACCTTATCATCTTTCATTTGTTGTTCGCTTTTTTTTATTTTTTCTACAAACTTTTTATCATAAAGAGATGTCTCTGTTTCAATCCCTAAATCTTTAAAAAAAGGATTTAATAAATTTCCGTATTTTTTCAAATCAATACGTGCATACCGGGCATTTCCGTGTATATCTTTTTCTATAGTAATTCCTGCAATTCGTGCCATAATGTTTTGATTTTATAATGCTGCAAAGATAATAGTATTTTTCAGTATTTTGATGTTAGATGAATTGGAATTAATAACAATATAAGTAATTGGAACAATTTAATATACAATCTAATATCTTTAATAGAATGCGGATTTTCGCCGATTTAGCTGAAAATAACTGATAATAGAAAAAGGATATTTCCCAGATAAATTCGGGGAGGATAAAGATGCAAATGTCTGAAAATCATATCGCTGAAAGCGATATATAAATCCGTTTTTTTTCATCCGCTTAATCTGCGAAAATCCGCGTTCCATTTCTTTGCTATATATTGTAGAAATACGACATTATTTGCAATCCATTACTTAGATAAATCGCAGGTTAAAGTAAGCAATTAATTAAAATTACATCTACAATCGGGTATTAACTTTTTCCCATGCAAACCAATTGATTCTTTGGTTTTATTAAATACCAAATTCACACCAAAAGCAAAATTAAATCTACTTAAATTGTAAGGTAGGGAAATATTCGTATTTGGAAAGCCTGAATATATTTTTGATAATGAGAAAGTTGTTTTTTGGAATGGGATATAATCGGCAGCAAAAAACCAATGTAAATATCCTGTTCGTAAACCTAATCCTGCACCAAATGAATTTATCTGAGTTCCAAGAATTGAATAACTTACAGAAGCATTAAGCCATTCGTAGGGCTTAGCATTCAATGATGTAGTAAATTCACCTATCATTTTACTATTTGATAAATAAGACCTTGATAATATCCCAAAACTTAAATGATTGTTTACTAAACTATATTCAAATCCAAGGTTAAGTTTGGCTGTAGTTGAAGTAGAATACGAATTTGTTGTTTTTTTTATATAACTATTGGCCTTCAAAGCACTACTTAATGAGTCAGCAAATTGATTGCCTGTTACTAAACGATTATAAGAACTAATGAAATTACTAAAATTGTTATTGCTATCAAATTGTCCTAAACCATTAAAATTAAACTGATTAATTCCGTAGTTGTAGTTTATAGTGTTTTTATTCCAACTAATAAAGCCCAAATCGGTAATTGATCCTGATAACTTTACATTTGAATTTAACTTATATTCTATACCAAAATCAACACCAAGGCCAAGTCCTGACGGTGTAATTAATTTACTAATATCCTCTGGAAAGGTTACTTTACCAGAACTATAAATTCTCTGTAAATCAATCAATTGCAATTGAGAAGAGATATTTGTCAATCCCGTATTTTTAACGCTCCATTTTTCTGCTCCTACCTCTAAATTGAAATTACTGTTTGAATTGGAGATATTTGATGATCCAATTAGAAACTTAAACTTGAAACCTAAACTCAAATTTTCGTTTACTTGCTTTCCAACCCCAAATGCGGCTTCGGTATATAAAGTAGCATTTGCTTGTAATGAACTGAAATCAAATATATTGCTTTGCTTATTTGCTGTTCCGTATAAAATAAAACCAAATAAATCTTTTGGCAAAACTACATTTCCATCCAATTTTTCGGACAAAGCAAAACTATAAAACGTTTTTTTATAATAAAAACCAATAGATAATAGGTTTGTTTCCAAATAGGTATGAGCAGTAAACGGTGATTTCAGCAAACTGTAAAACTTATCTATACTTCCACCTTCGGGATGTAAAAATGATACAGTTTGACCGTTATAATTATAAATCAAATCTTTAATCGTCAACGAATTATTTTCAAAGTTCAATTGTGAAAATCCAATAATTGGCAAACTGATATACAGTTCGTTTTGAGGTAGAAAAGCAGGATTCAAGGTATGTCGAACTGGCACATTATCCATAAAATAAAGAGTATTAACATGTTGAGCCCTTATAGTAGTTGCAAAACTACTAAGCATCAACAAGAAAAACAGACCTTTATAAATATATTTAATCACCCAACAATATTTTAACTACTAAAAAGTTTTTGTCAATTTACCCTTAATATAAAATCCAATTTTCAAACCAAAATTATTCAATTTTGTAAAATTGATTTTTGAGTCCAATCGATTTCCTTCAACACGCACTTTATAAACTATTTTATCGGCTTTTTTTAGTTCCGCCAATTGATTTTTAGTCAGATTCAAATACAATGTTTGTTTGTACTCTTTTCCGGGTTGTACAATTCCATTTATATCCACACTTCCGGCGTCAATTGCATAATCTTTATTGAAATCGGCAGGGAGGTTTAACTTATTTCCAACCGCATCGAAAATAGTGATTGATAATATAGTATGAATTGGAAGTCCATTACTTATGTT
>JBMOHG010000432.1:0-3080 GCA_049317965.1 Paludibacter sp. | reverse complement strand
CCTGTATATGAAACTTCGACACTTTCAGATTGCAAAAACGGAATAAGTTAGTAAACGCCTGCGCTAAACGCGTGGGCTTTAACTTATTACTTTTGCATGGCAGTCGAAGGCCTCATATACGTGATACGGTTGAAGTACCACGCTTTTTTTATGCAAATAAACGAACAAAACAGTATATGGAGATACCCGAAAATCCAAAATTGAGTAAGGAGCGGATGCCGAAAAGCTAATGAGTAGGCAAATAAAAACAAATTTATTTATGAAAAAGAATTTATTGAAAATTGCTTTCGTTATGGGAATTTGCGTTGTAATGACTTCTTGTTACACAGTGACCGCAACAATTGGAAAAGGTTCACAAACAGGAGTTGAAGTTAAAAAACCAAATCATTTCTTGATTGCTGGTTTAGTACCTGTTGCTGTTGCTAATGTAAAAGAAATGGCTGGAGATGCTAAAGATTATGAAATTACAGTAACTCATTCATTTGTAGATGGATTGTTGTCTGCAATAACTGGTGGATTGTATACTCCAACTACTACTATTGTAAAAAAGTAATTTGAAAATTTTGGGCAAATCAGATAGAAATGATTTGCCCCATTTTGAATTTAGTAAATGTTCTTAAGAAGTAAAAATTCAATGAAATACTTTCTATTTTTCTTTTCAATTATTATTATAATTTACTCTGGCTTTTTATTTATAAGTTGTATTCAAGTTTCATCAAATCTAACCAATTATGGTAAAGGATATATGACAGGAAGTTTAATACTTTTAATTTTTGGTTTTTCTATTTTGATATTTTCAATAAAAAAATACATTAAGAAGAAATAGAAGCTTATATTCAAGGCATTAGTAAAATTTAATTAATCTATGGCGTAACCGAAAAGCCTCATGAGTAGGAAATAATAAAAAATATTTAAAATGAAAAAATATATATACGTAGCTTTTATGCTTATGGCATTCTGTTTTTCAAACAATGTATTTGCTCAGACAACTTCTTCGCCACAGATTCAAAAATATGCATATTGTGAACTTGTTGGTACACCTAAATTATTGAGTACAAAACTAATAATTCAAATAGATTATGGTCAAGATAAAGGTGGTGTATTCTCTGCTACAGATACAAGAGTCAGAGATGAACAAACAGGAAAAGTTAAATCTTTCAATTCTATGGTAGATGCTTTAAACTATATGGGAAATGATGGTTGGGAGTTTGTAGAATCGTATATTACTGGAGATGCTCAAACAGGATTTGTTTATCACTGGTTGTTAAAAATAAAAAGAAATAATTAGAATACGAATTCTAATTTTGAACTTACGATTGGAAAAATTTTAGATTTATGACATAAATATTTTTCTTCATTTAATACAGTTAAAAAAAAAAGAAGCTTTCTCAATTTTCGAGAAAGCTTCTTTTAGATTAATTACAATACTTCCTTGCTTTGTTATAGTTTTTACTTTTCAAACGAAACCACAAACTCTACACGTCTATTCATTGATTTGCCTGCTTTGGTATTATTATCTGCTACTGGTTTAGTTTCACCATAACCTTGTGAAGTTATTCTAATTTCATTCACACCTTTACTAATTAAATAGGTGCGTACTGATGCTGCACGATCGCGTGAAAGATTATAATTATAATCATCAGCCCCAACATTGTCGGTATGTCCCTGAACTTCTATCCAATAAGTTGGATTAATAATAAGAATATTTGCAATTTGATTTAATAATGGAAATGATAATGGTTTGATATCTGCTTTGGCTGTTTCAAATTGAATTCCTTGTAAAGCCCTTTGGAACAATGATTTTACTTCTTTTTTCACTTCTGGACAACCATTATTCGACAATTCACCGGCAATCTTTGGACAATTATCAAGATAATCATAGATACCATCGCCATCCGAATCGATAAGACAACCATTTTTGTCAACCAAACTCTTTGCTAAAATAGGTGTATTGTTACATTTATCAAGATAATCTGCAACACCATCACCATCGGTATCAACAGGACAACCCGAAACATCTACTTTCACACCAGATGGTGTCATTACACATTTATCCATGTAATCAGCAACACCGTCAGCATCAGTATCAAGTGGGCAACCCGAAGCATTTACTTTGGCTTCCTTTGGTGTATTGGCACATTTATCCAAATAATCGGCCACTCCATCTTTATCAGAATCAACTGCACAACCATCAATATCTACAACTGCTCCTGCTGGTGTATTTGTGCATTTATCTAAATAATCAACCACTCCATCATCATCAGAATCTATCGGACAGCCATTTTCGTCTACTTTTACATTAATTGGAGTATCAATACATTTATCATATTTATCAGCAATACCATCATTGTCAGTGTCTTTACTTTTACCAAAATTAAATACTAAACTAAAAACATGTTGACCAAAAGCATCATAACCGACTTTGTAGGGATGTGTTGTTCCAAAATAAGCAGCACCCTGATTTTCATCATGATTATCTCTGTTGGTATAATTATAAACGTATTGATATTGAATTGAAAAACGATTAGTGACATGATATTTTAATCCTACTCCGATTGGAACAATTAAATCAACACCATCTGTAATTATTGTAGGTGATAAATTTAGAGTTGGATCTTGCGATTTATCAAGGGTGGTATTAATTCCATAAGTGGCAAAGCCGATTCCCAAAGAAATAAATGGTGAGAATTTCGAATCTTCCTTGAATATATATCCATTATCGAATTTATAACGGGTAAATAATGTCATATCATATTTACGACCATTAAAATAATCAGTGTTACTTTCTTGATAACCATAACTACCATAATTTCCCTGCAAGCCTAAATCAAATGAAGATGATAAATAATACGCAAATGTAAAACCACCGGCAGGATACATTAATTGTCTGAAATCAAAAATCCCATTTCCATAATCCCCGTTATATTCAGTTCTTATAACGTTTAAACCAATTGCAAACCTATTGTCAGCTGTTTGTGCAATTGACAATTGTGATACAAATAGTAACACAATTAATAGAAGCTTTAATTTTTTCATATTATTGAATTTAATTGTGAAAGAGTTTTCACGTTGCAAAGATG
>JBMOHG010000431.1:0-3080 GCA_049317965.1 Paludibacter sp. | reverse complement strand
GTATTAAATAATTCATTATTTTCATTTTTACCCGTCCGCTGACGGACAAATTGATTCATCTTCAAATTAACTCACTTTCAAATTATCAAATCATCTTCAATCCATTATTTGGTATTATATTTGTGAATAATTACTGTCTCAAATAAATATAATCCAATCATGAAAAAAATTCTTGTTGTCCTATCGATTACTACATTTCTTTTTACTCTTTTAATATTAGCTCAAAAATCTGATTTGACCATCGAAAATCGTTGGAAAAATGTTCAGGAACTTGCTGATAAACAACTACCTGAATCTGCATTGAAAGAAGTGGAGATAATTTTAAATCAAGCTCAGGAAGAGAAAAATTCAGTCGAGATTATTAAAGCGTTGGTTTACAAGATGCGTTTTATACTGGAAAAAAATCCGGATGAAGCACCTGCATTAATCAAAGATTTTGAGGCTTTTACTGAAAAAAGTACTGACCATGCTGAACGTGCATTGTTACATTCGATGACAGCAGATTTATACGCCCAGTATTTTCAAAATCAGTCATTCAAAATTATACAACGTACAGAATTAAAGGGTATTATTCCTGATGATATAAAGGAATGGACCAAGAATATCTTTTTCGACAAAATCAACAAACATCTTACCGCTTCGTTGGAAAATAAGGTATTACTTCAAAATACAGCAACATTAAAATATGCCGCATTACTGGAAATAGGTGAAGACAGCCCAGTTTTGCAACCTACACTTTTTGATTTTTTGGCTTACAGAAGAATAGAAATTTTACAACAAATTTCACAAACTACTAATCAAAAAAATCCTCTTTTGAATGCTGAATTGTTTGCAGAAATGCCTCAATTCGGTTATCTAAAGTTGGATTCCACATATAACACCTCAATCGAAAACCCAATTATTGAATCATACCAGCAATTACTTTTATTTCGGTTAAATGAGAAAAATGTATTGGCCTTTCTTTTTGCAGATCTTCAATATCTGAGATTTATAAAAGAAAATACGCAAATATTAAATGCAGATTCCTTATATCTTTCGGCTTTGAAAAGCTTAAAAAAACAGTATTTCGATAATGAAGCAGTAGTTGAAGTATATGCTGCGATAGCAAATTATTATTTGGAAAAATCAAATTTGAATGAAAATATTAGTTTTAAGAGAATTGCTTATAGTATTTGTAATGAAGGCATTAAACGATTTCCGGATTATAAACGTACCAGTATGCTTGAGAATTTAAAACAAGATATTACTCAGCAGAATATTTCGATAAATTACAATCAGTTAGTGAAGCCAAATACTGATTTGAAAATTAAAATCAATTCAAGTAATATAACTGAATTAAAATTAAGTGTTTATAAGTTGAATACTTCAGCTCAAAACTATTATTCATATAAACAGAAAAATAGAAATTCTAAAGAATTTTATCCGGATACTACTTTAGTCGAAACCCGATTGATAAAAGTGGAACCTGATGAAAATTTCGGGAATGTAGAAACAGAAATTAAAATCAAAACATCAGATTATGGTATTTATGAATTCAGTTTGCAAAAAAGTGATAACAATATTCCGGCACAATGTACTTTAGGAACTTTTACGGTAACCGATTTGGCATATATAAATAGAACCAATAAACCCGAAACAGTTGATTTATATGTGTTGGATAGAATGTCGGGTAAACCGCAATCCAAAGTAAATGTATCCAGATTCTACAGCAAATGGGCAGGAAGTGGCTATGAAATTATACAGGCAAACCAAAGAATATCAAATAAATATGGATTTATTCAGTTTCCAAAGCTGTCGAATAATTATGATAATATTTATTTTTTCGAAAAAGGTAATGATAAATACTTGTCATCGGCTACCAACACCTATTTCTTTGAACAGAACTACTACGAAAACAAAAATGCACGAATCAGTTTATTCACTGACCGTTCTCTTTATCGACCGGGGCAAACAGTTTATTTTAAGGCCATAAGCTATTTTTTAAATAGTAAAAAACAAGAAGCGAATGTTGGAGCAGCGTATGAAGTGAAATTATTAGATGCCAACAGACAGGAAATTTCAAAAAAGAAATTTAAAACCAATGATTTCGGGTCATTTGCGGGTGAATTTATATTGCCTGAAGCTGGTTTGAATGGTAGATTCCAACTTCAGATTGGAAATTTCTCACAATCTTTTTGGGTTGAAGAATACAAACGTCCGACTTTTGAAGTGAAAATTGATAAACCGAAAACCGAAATCAGTTTTGGCGAAAAAGTAGCTTTAATTGCTAATGTAAAAGCATTTGCAGGTTACAATATTGGCGATGCAAAAGTGAAATATCGAATAGTTCGTCGAACGCATCGATATTGTTGGTGGTGGAATCAACCCGATAAAGAAATTACAAATGGAACGACTAATTCAAAACCTGATGGAACTTTTGAAATAGTATTTATTCCCGAAAAGACATTAAATGAAATAACTCAGTTCATCAATGATCAATATTATACTTATACAATTTACGCAGATGTGACTGACCCAAAAGGTGAAACTCAACAAGGCGAACAAACTATTTCAGTAGGTGATAAATCGCTTTTTATTCTGGCAGAAATAGGTCAGAAGATTGAAAAAAATCAAGATGTTGATATTGAAATTAGTACCGAAACCCTGAATGGTGAAAAGCTTAATTCTATAGTTAGATATGCATTGTATCGCTTGGCTGAATCTGATGTTTATGCCGAAAAATTGGATACCAAAACAAGTTTTAAAGAGTCAGAAAAAGTGCTTTCAGGAAGTTTTGAGACCAAAAACAAAAAGCTCAATTTGGTTGTAAATAAATTGACTTCAGGAAGATACAAAATGATTTTTACAACTACAGATGCACATGGAAAAGAAGTGAATCTGGAAAAAGTTTTTATACTTTATGGTGCTGATGACAAACGACCGCCAATAAAGAGCTATGTTTGGCTACTAACTCCAAAAACTGAATGCGAAGTAGGAGAGAAGGCAGTTATTCATTTCGGAACTTCTACAAAGAATTCCATGATTTTATATGAAGTAATGCAGGGCAATAATGTGCTGGAAAGTCGCTGGATTTCATTTTC
>JBMOHG010000430.1:0-3083 GCA_049317965.1 Paludibacter sp. | reverse complement strand
GTGGCAATGTGTATAATACATGATTGGAAAACAATTTATTTTAATCCATCAGCAGTTCTACTATTTGGTGCAAAGACTCAAAGTGAAATTTTAAACAAACACATATATGAATTTATTCATCCCGACTTTCAAGAATTAGCTATTGAAAATGCAAAATCATTAGCCGAAAAAGGATATGTTGACATGCAAGAGCAACAGTACATTAAACTGGATGGAAGTATTTTAGATGTTGAAACTCAAGCCAAATCAATACGCTTTAATGATGACACAGCTACCTTGGTAGTAATGAATGATATTACCGAAAGAAAAAACGCTGAGAAAGCAATGCTAGAGAGCAGTTTGAGGCTCGAATTAGCCATGCAGGCTGCAAACATGGCTTGGTGGGAAATGGAAATGCCTTCGGATAAAATTATTTTCAATAAACGCAAAGCGGAAATGCTTGGTTATTCGCCCGAAAACTTTAAACATTATACCGATTTTATGTCCCTGGTTCATCCCGAAGATGCTGAAAAAGCAATGGTTGCAATGCGCAACCACATGTACGGAACAGCAAAAGTATACGAAACTGAATACCGGATTGTAACTAATACGGGCGAGTATAAATGGTTTTATGATATTGGTTCTGTTGTGGAAAGAGACTCTACAGGTAATCCCCTAAAAATTACAGGGCTTGTTCTTGATGTTTCGAAACGCAAGCAGTGGGAAGAATTGTTGAAAGAAAGTGAAGAACGATATAGCAGTTTATTATTACATCTGGAAACAGGTATTGTGGTTCATGCCCGTGATACTTCGATTATTATGAGCAATCGAAGAGCATCAGAAATACTGGGACTTACAAATGACCAGATGAAAGGAAAAACCGCAATTGATCCAGCATGGAAATTTGTAGATATTGATAAAACACCATTATTACTTGATAATTTCCCTGTAAATAGAATTAAAAACAGCAAAAAATCAATAAAGAATCAAATAATAGGTATTCAAAAATCCTTAGAACAAGATATTACATGGGTGAATATCAATGGTTTCCCTGTGCTGAACTCCATTGGCGAAATTACTGAAATTGTAATTAGTTTTAATGATATTACCGAACGGAAAAAGGCTGAGACTTTACTTGAAAACGAACGCTCGCTTTACTTAGATCTTGTGAATACACAACCAGCAGGTATTTACCGCATACGTGTATTCTCAAAAGAGAATTGGGGAGAAGATGCCTGGACAAAAGCAGACACTCCACCTTACAAAATTGAATTAATGAGTGATCGTTTTTGTGAAATTTTGGAAATTGACCCACAAAAATTTGAGTCGCATCCCGGAATATTAGTTGATTTGGTTCATCCCGACGATAAAGAAGAGTTTGTTCGGAGAAATGAAGAAGCCAATACATTAGTTAGTATTTTTAATTGGGATTGTAGATTGTTGATAAACAACAACTTAAAATGGATTCATTTTGAATCTTTACCTCGAAAACTCGAAAATGGCGATATCCTTTTCACTGGAATTATTTATGATATTACAGAGCAGAAAATAGCTCAAGAAAAGCTGCGAGATAGTGAAATGCGCTTCAGAAAGATTTTACAAGATGTTGAAAGTCTTTCTGTTCAGGGATATGCACCCGATGGTACAACTCAATATTGGAACAAAGCCTCTGAACGATTATATGGTTACACTGCCGAAGAAGCGATAGGAAAAAACTTTACCGATTTGATTATTCCATCGGAGATGCGTGAGGGAGTAAAACAAATCATCAAGCAAATGGCAGAAACTGGTCAGGCATTACCGGCTTCCGAGTTATCGCTCATGCGAAAGGATGGTTCGATGGTAACGGTTTTTTCAAACCACACAATTGTTCAAATAGCAGGGCAACCACAGGAATTATTCTGTATCGACATTGACCTTACGGAGCTCAAAAAAGCAGAAGAGGCTCTACGCGAAAGCGAAGAGCTACTTTCATTGTATATTAAAAATTCTCCCATTTATTCATTTATAAAAGAAGTAAGTGAGTATGAAAGTAAGGTATTGTATGCCAGCGAAAATTTTATTGATATGATTGGCATTTCGGGTCATGAAATGATAGGCAAAACAATGTTTGAATTATTTCCACCTGAATTTGCAAAAAAAATAACTGCGGACGATTGGGATGTACACAAAACAAGTGAAGTATTGAAACTCGATGAGACCTTGAATGGGAAAGATTATATTACCTTTAAATTCCCTATTGTTCAAGGAAACAGGAACTTACTTGCTGGCTTTACAATTGATATTTCCGAACGCAAACATGCAGAAGAACTCTTTATAGATATTGTTGATAAAAATCCAATGTCCATTCAAATAGTTGACAAAGAAGGACATACTCTTCAAACAAATCCAGCATTCATTGAACTCTTCGGTTCTATTCCACCATCTTATTATTCTATTTTTGAAGATTTAATAAGTAAAGGACCAGAGTTTGAGACATTAATTCATCAAACAATAAATGGTGAAGTAGTTCATTTGCCTGATATTTATTACAATGTCCATGATCTATTACCTGAAGCTCCAAATAATCCACATTGGATACGTGCACTTATTTTTCCACTTAAAGATATTAATGGAAAACCAGAACGATTTGTAATAATGCATGAGGACATTACCGAACGAAAAAATGCAGAACAAGCATTGAAAGAAAGCGAAGAAAAACTAAGTACACTTTTTAGTTCGATGACAGAAATGGTAGTAATGCACCAAATGATATATAATGAAAATGGCGAAGCAATTAATTATTTGATAACCGATTGTAACAAGGCATTTACTGATATTACCGGAATTAGAAAAGAGGATGCCGTTGGAAGACTTTCAACAGAAGTTTACCGAATAGAAACAGCTCCTTACTTGAAAGAGTATGCCAATGTATGCGCTACTGGCAAATCATTTGATTTTAACACTTATTTTGCCCCAATGGAAAAATACTTTCTGATTTCGGCGGTATCCATTGGCAATAATAGGTTTTCTACCATCTCTACTGATATTACTACAAATGAGCAAATTCATGAAATTATAAAAGAAAAAAACAAAGAACTTGAAAATTATATTTATGTGGCTTC
>JBMOHG010000429.1:0-3091 GCA_049317965.1 Paludibacter sp. | reverse complement strand
ATAAATTCTCCCGTGCGTGGATGTACAAATCCTAACGTTTTGGCATGTAAAGCTTGCCGTGGACATATTTCAAAACAGTTTTTTACAAATTGTTTGTACTTTCCAGCTGTAGTTCCTTTCAAAATATCGTGACCACCATAACGCTCATCGTTGAAAAGTGTATGCCCAATGTGCTTACTATGAACACGAATCTGATGTGTACGACCAGTCTCTAATCGATATTCAACCAATGTAACATAAGCAATACGCTCCAATACTTTGTAATGCGTAACGGCATGTTTTGCCGCAGGATTTTCACCCTCAGGAAACACTGTAAATAACATTCTATCTCTTGGATCGCGCGCCAAAGCACCCACAATTGTTCCTTCATCTTCCTTCACATTTCCCCAAACCAAAGCCTGATAACGACGCTGTGTTGTTTTATCAAAAAACTGTTTTCCAAGATTCGTTTTTGCTTGTTCTGTTTTTGCAATCAAAATTAAACCGGAAGTATCTTTATCAATCCGATGTACCAAACCAATGCGCGAATCGTTGGGATCAAAATCCACGTTATCTTTTAAATGCCAGGCAATTGCATTGAGCAGGGTTCCATCAAAATTTCCAAATCCGGGATGCACAACCAAATCAGGTTGTTTATTTACAAGCATTATATCATCATCTTCGTACACAATGTTGAGCGGAATATCCTGCGGAATAATCTCGAATTGATTGGGCGGATACGCCAATACTATTGTAATAATATCGAAAGGTTTGGCTTTATAATTTGATTTTACGGATTTTCCATTTACAAGGATATTTCCTGCTTCCGCTGCTTCCTGAATTCGGTTGCGCGAAGTGTTTGACATGCAGTTAACCAGATACTTATCAATCCGAACTATGGCTTGACCTTTATCAACAACAAAACGGAAGTGTTCAAAAAGCTCTTGCTCCTCACCCACTCCGTTCA
Source organism: Paludibacter sp. (assembly GCA_049317965.1). Taxonomy (GTDB): domain Bacteria; phylum Bacteroidota; class Bacteroidia; order Bacteroidales; family Paludibacteraceae; genus Paludibacter. The sequence continues at coordinate 2,145 of JBMOHG010000429.1, read as the reverse complement.
GGTCATCTGCTTCAATATCTTCAAAAAAATCGTCAGTCACAGTATGAAATTATGAATTGATAATGAACAATTAAGCATTAAAATTCTTTTTTGGTTTAATTAATTGTCAAAAAAACTGTTCTTCAGTTTCTTCTGGTTTTTTATCTTCTTCGAAAGTTTCATTTTGGCGCGATTTATCCTTCGATAGATAAATATCAATTCTGCTACCAGACGGCAATGTACTTCCTTCCGTAGGTCGCTGACGATAAATAACATAATCACTTTCGTTGCCAGATGGTGGAACATCATATTCAACCGACCCAATTATAAAAGATGATGCATCAATTTTTGCTGTAGCTTCATCCAATCCAAGGCCTTTAACAGCAGGAACCAGCGCATCAACACTTCCTAAACCATTACCAACCACCAGAACCACCTGACTGCCTTCGGGAACTCGGGTACCAGGCAAAATACTTCTACCATGATATTTTACCTGAGTCACTAAATCCTTGTATTCCGAAGGGGCATATTCTACACTTGCCACACTTAAACCAATTGATTGTAACATGGCATCAGCTTGCCTATATGACACATCGCTTACATCTGGCAGAGATACCTGACGTACTGAACGAGAATTGATAATGAGATAGATTGCACGATTTTTTTTGACCGAAGAATTTGGTGTTGGTATTTGTTCAATTATGGTACCCAATTTTTTATCGCGTACGTAAACCGAATCAATAACCATTGCAAACAAACCCTGTTTACCTAATTGAATTTCGGCTTCTTCTAAATATGAACCACGCAAATCAGGTACAATTTCCGAGTCGCCATGATAGGTATAATAATCGACACAAATAAGTGCAATCCATGTAATTGCAACAATAATAGCAATTGCCAATAAAAAGTTTTTCAAAACAAAACCTGCGAATGTTTCTTTCCAAAATTTTTTAATATCCATAAATAGTTTCTATTTACAAGTTACAAGTTACAAGTTAAGTTTGAGAAACTAAACGCTGCAACTGAAACCAACATGATGGAATAATAATTATAAATTAAAAAACAGATTATCAGTAAAATACTCTAATAAATTTCGTACTTCTTCCAAATCTCAAATCAGATGCCAAAAATACTCAATTTATTACAATCAAATGAGATATAAACAAAAAAAGTAAAAACTTATCGTAAGTCTTTACTTTCTTTATGGTGTTTTTGCAAAAATGTTACGCTTTGTGACGTGGCTCATCTGCAACGGTAAGTTTAGCTCTTCCTTTGGCACGACGACTTGCTAATACTCTGCGTCCGTTTGCTGTTGCCATTCTTTCACGGAATCCGTGTTTGTTTTTTCTTTTTCTAACAGATGGTTGGAATGTCCTTTTCATTGCTCTGTGTGTTTTATATTGTTATTTTTTTCCTTTTCGAGTTTGGGACTGCAAAAATAGATGTTTTTTTCGAGACTACAAACTGTTCATAAGTTTTTTATTGTAAAATCAACATTTTGACTAAAAGATAATCGAATATCAGTAATATCTGTATATTTTTGCGATGATTATTCTTCAAAATGCAAACAACTGATTTTTTTCAAGAATAAATATCCTAAAAGAATATTCTCCTTGTTTTTTGTATCTCATAAATTATTGAATTAATATTCACTTTAATAAAAAGAATCATGAAAAAAAATGCAATTATCCTTCTGCTTTTACTGCCTTTGAATTGGGCAATTTCACAGAATTTAAAACCTTATATTGTAGGTTTTGAAACAACAGAAACAGTTACAGTCACTGCCGAAAAGCTAATAGGTCAACTTGATGAAAATGGTATAAAAACAGTTGGTCAATATCAACCGGCAAACGACAAAAACCGGTATATTATAGCTTTCACTTCTTCAGATCTTGAAAATGCAATTAAGAAGGTAGGTGGTTTAACTGGATTTGCAGCTACCTTGCGCATTGGAATCACCAATGAGAATGGTAAAACAATAGTTTCTTATACTAATCCACTATATTGGGGAAATGCCTATTTTAGAGGTGATTTCGAAAAAGTTTCGGGTAATTACGGTACTCTGATAGGGCGAATTGAGAAAACAATGAAAGCATCCGGAGTATTTGTGGGTAAATCTTTTGGATCGAAACAGGGTTTATCGGTAAAGGATTTGCAGAAATATCA
>JBMOHG010000428.1:0-3104 GCA_049317965.1 Paludibacter sp. | reverse complement strand
CCCTTATATGTCAGTTCGATTGTGCCAAAATTTGCATTCTTGGCTTCTTTTCTGGGTTCACGAATATAGGAATTCAGTCTCATTTCGCTGAGTTTTTCAATCGCCACTCGTCGCCACTCACTCAGCTGAGATGCCGGGAAAAACCAAGGTTTATCAATTTGAATATCAATGTTTCTCGCTTCATAAATTGTATTTCCAAACTTTGAAAGTTGGTTTTTAATATTTTCATTTACTGCTTCAGGTTTTTGAGCAGGTTGTTTATCACATTCCACTTCAAAAACACTTAAATTTTCATCCTCATCTGTTATTTGAATAGAAAAACCATTCTGTATTTCTTTAAAAAGTATCTCAATTCCAATTTTACGTTCAGAAGTTTTACCTTTTAATATCTTCTCAAATGCTTGATCTTGATTTCGATAAAGCATTACTCCATCAGTAATTTTTGGCATTTCAGCTGGGAAAATTTGAACTCTAATTTTTCCTTTTACTCCCTCTCCTTTGGAGAGGGTTGGGGTGAGGTGCTCCGCTCTATTAACTCTAAATCCTGTTAAATCGCCATGTTTATTTATAAAACAAAGACCATCACCATTATTCAATAAAGTTCCATTCTGAACTTCAAAAAAATTGCGACCAATATAAGTCACTTTTCCAATTGGTTCTCCTAGTGATTTTGGTGTATTAAGCTGTACAATATCAGATTGCCTGCCATGCAAAAAATAATCGGTATTGCCACGCCGGAAGCTTTTTTCGGGATTTGGTTCAAAAAAGAATGTTGTTTGTCCTGCAGAGGCTCGGTGATATTTTGTGTTTCCCTCTAAAATCAGATCCAACTTCTTACGATAAAATGCAGTAATATTCTTCACATAATCAACATCTTTGAGTCGACCTTCAATTTTAAATGACGTCACTCCGGCATTCATCATTTCTTCTAGTGAATTGGATAAATCCAAGTCTTTCAACGAAAGTAAATGCTTATTTTTAACCAGAGTATTATCATCGGCATCAAATAAAGTGTATGGCAACCGGCAATATTGAGCACACTGACCACGGTTGGCACTTCGACCACAATTGGCCTCACTCATATAACATTGACCGCTATAACTCACACACAAAGCGCCATGAACAAATGCTTCCAATTCCACATCGGTTTGAGAAGAAATTTCGGAAATTTGTTTCAAAGAAAGTTCACGGGCTAGCACTACACGAGAAAAACCAACATCTTGCAAGAATCGTACTTTCTCCTCAGTTCGATTGTCGGTTTGAGTACTGGCATGAAGTGCAATTGGCGGTAAATTCAGTTTAAGAATTCCCATATCCTGAATAATCAATGCATCAGCACCGGCATTGTAAATTTCCCAGATTAATTTCTCAGCTTCAGGCAATTGATCATCGGTTAGCACCGTATTCAGAGCCACCAAAACCTTTACTCGAAATTGATGGGCATATTTCACTAACTCGGTGATATCTTCTATAGAGTTACTGGCAGCAGCGCGCGCTCCAAATTGCGAAGCACCAATATACACCGCATCGGCACCATGATCGACAGCAGCTATTCCACATTCAAGATTTTTGGAAGGTGAAAGAAGTTCTATAGAATACTTTACATTTAATAAAGAGCAAGCCTTTGATATTTCCATTTTAAAATCAATTAAAGTATTCTTATTCAACTTAGGTAGTTAGTAATGATTGACAACTACAAACTAAATTCCTGTCACCGTAGGCATTATCAACACGTGCCACGTTAACCCAAAACTTATTTTCGGCCACCCATGATGTGGGATATGCAGCTTTTGTGCGACTGTAAGGGTGATTCCAATCATCAGAAACAATTGAATATTCAGGATGTGGAGCATTCAACAACACATTGTCGATCGCATCTGCTGTTCCGTTTTCAATTTCTTTTATTTCGGCAAAAATCTGTAGCATAGCATCAGCAAAACGATTTAATTCAGTCAACGATTCACTTTCGGTAGGTTCAATCATCAATGTACCATGCACTGGAAAAGAAAGTGTTGGAGCATGAAAACCATAATCCATCAAGCGTTTGGCAATATCAGTTTCGGTAATACCAGCAGTCGCTTTGAAATTTCTTGCTTCGAGAATGAGTTCATGTCCAACTCTTCCGTTTTCGCCGGTATAAAGCACTCCGTAACTAACTTTCAGTTTTGCAGCAAGATAATTAGCATTTAATATGGCTATTTTCGTAGCTTTAGTTAAACCTTGTTCACCCAACATGCGAATATAACCATAAGTAATTGGCAAAACGCTTGCACTACCATAAGGCGCAGCAGAAACCGTGTTTTCGCCTAAGGTTTTACTTGGTAAAAATGCTGCTAAATGCTTGGCAACACATATTGGTCCAACTCCCGGTCCACCACCTCCATGCGGTATGGCAAAGGTTTTATGTAAATTCAAATGACATACATCAGCTCCAATTGTACCTGGATTTGTCAATCCAACCTGAGCGTTCATATTGGCACCATCCATATAAACCTGACCGCCATTTTGATGAATCGTTTCGCACATTTCTTTGATATGCACTTCAAAAATACCGTGGGTGGAAGGATATGTTATCATACATCCTGCCAATTTATCTTTGTTGATCAGTGCTTTCTCGTTCCAATCATTCATATCGGTATTACCACCTTCGTCGCATTTTACGACTACAATTTCAAACCCAGCTTGTGCAGCGCTCGCAGGATTTGTTCCATGAGCAGATGCAGGTATTAACAATGTATTTCGTTGATTTTCACCTATTGATTTAAAATACGAACGTATTGTCATCAAACCTGCATATTCTCCGGCTGCACCTGAGTTTGGCTGTAAACTACAAGCATCAAAACCGGTTATTGCTGTCAGGTATTTTTCAAGTTCTAAAATTAATTCGTTGTAACCTTCTGTTTGATCAGTTGGTGCAAGTGGATGTATGCCTCCAAATTCAGCACGGCTTAGTGGTAAAAGTTCTGACGCAGCATTCAATTTCATAGTACATGAACCTAACGAAATCATTGAATGAGTGAGCGAAATATCACGACGTTCAAGTTTTTTAATATAACGCATCATCTCAGTTTCGCTGTGGTATTTGCTAAAAACTTCGTTGGTTA
>JBMOHG010000427.1:0-3115 GCA_049317965.1 Paludibacter sp. | reverse complement strand
CGAGATGGATTAAAAATCCAAACAATTCAAAAGTTGGGATTGTCATTTTTCGCAAGCTCAAGACCGCTGGCTCCCAACGACGAACCCAACCATTTTGCAAGAAATTAATGATTATATTTTTGATTGTACATGATTATTTTTAAAGTAATATCTACTGTTGAATTATAAATATTATCTTTGCATCGCATCTATGGCCGAATTGGTTAAGCTCCAACTTTAAATTGGATAAATGGGTTCAAGTCCCATTGGAAGCAATGTAATAGTGCAATATAAGTTTAAAATTGTTATAAAATGGAAGTATTAGATTTTACTTTAGCAATTTTTGCAAGTTTAATTTCAAATATAATATCAAATTATATCAATAATTATCAAACTAAACTTGCTAAATTGCAACGTCGATTAACATTAAAACTTAATTTAAATATTAGTTTTAATATGATTTCGATAAAAAATATAGTTTAATGGTAGAACGCCACATTTAAAAAATGTGGAAATACGGGTTCGATTCCCGTTTTATATTTAAATTGTTGTCTATTAAAAGAATATATCTAAAACGTTAATTATAAAGCCACCAATAGAACCTGTTACATTTCTATAATGTTGATTTGGTTTGTTAAATAACCCAAAACGAATCAAAAATTCATATGATATATTGTGTTTGTATCTTATTTCTATGTTGTTTTGATAATTACCATAACCAATACCATAAATATTATAATGATATTTATTTAATAGCTTTAAATTGCTAGGATTTGGTTCGGACTTTATACCATATCCAATACCATATTCTCCAAAAATTAAATTCTTGTCAAAATCTATAGGAACTCCTAAACAGGCTATATGATTTCTTTCTAAACATAATAATGCCTCATCATAATTACTTCCAAGTACGACGTTAAAATCATTTTTTATAAAAAACCAATCAATTATTTTAATATTAAGTCCTAACCCGACTCCAAAAGTATAATTGTAAATACCAGCTTCAATTGGAATTCCGAAAGATATGTAATCATTAAATTTGAATTCCTTTTTCGGTGTTAAAGTTGCAAAAATATTATTCCCTTCACAATAAATTTTTCCGTTATAGGGTTTATAACCTTCTTTTTTGATTGTAATATTTTCTTCCTTTTTCAACATTTGATATATTAAAGGTGTCGAACCTACTCTCTTACCTTCAATTATTATTGAGGATAAACTTGGGGAAGAGTAAATTAATTTTTCTACATTACACTCCAAAAGCTCAATACTTAACTCAGAAGAACTTTCAGTCCCAAAATTAATCACTTGTGTATTCGTTTTATCTCCATCAACAACTTTAATAGTATGTTTACCATATGATAATTCTAAATTAAGTGGAGTTTTACCGATGAGTTTATCTTCAATAAAAACATCTGCATTAGTAGGGTTGCTGTTAATTTTAAATTTCCCAGAATTCAACAATTTTTCATTTACGACAATACTTTTTCCTTCTATGACTGTTACATATTTATTCACACTAGCAAATCCCGTTTTAGTAAGTTGTACTGTATAATCACCTATCAACAAGTTCTTTATCGTGTTTGGTGTAGTTCCATATTCTTTTCCATTAATAGAAATATTTGCTCCGTTTGGTGAAGTGACTACATCCAATGAGCCATAAATGGGCGTAGGTTGTAAGTCTATTTTTTTTATGTCACCTGCTGTAAGTTCTATATCTTGTTTTGCTGGTCGGTGTTTATCAAGGCGTGCTTCCAAGCTGTAAACTCCTGCATTTAGTCGTCCAGTCCAGCTTGTGGTTGCTTTTTGTTGGTTATTAATGTATAGTGTTGCTTCAGCAGGAATAGTAACAGTTAATTCAGCAAAGTTGGGCTGCATTGTAAAGCTTATCGGCGTGGTTTGTCCGTCGGTTACTATTACTTTTTTTGTTGTAGGTTGGTACATTTCCTTCATTACCTGTACGGTATGTTCGCCACTGGCTAATGCTTCACTTTTTGTAGGAGTGTTTGTAGTCAGTGTTTTACCATCAATAATTACTTTAGCATCTTTCTCTGGTTCAGTGTTTATGGTAATGTACCCAAAAGCAGGTTTTAGTTTTACGTTCAGCTCTTTTTTGTCGTTAGTTATTTCTACTTTTCCTACTTCGGAGTGATAGAGCGGTGCTTCCACACGGTAAATATAACTGCCGGGCTTCAACTTGTTTTGATAAACGCCTGTATTTGCATTTACATCGTTAATATACACCGCAGCATCAGCTGGTTCGGGCGTTATCACCAACCACTGGCTTTCGATGGTTTCTTCTACGGAAGTTATTACTTTGCCGGTTACCAATGTCATTACATAAACTGTTGCTTTTTCGATGGGTAGCGGGTAAATATAATCGCGTAAAATACCCAGTACCGGATGTTTAATCGTCAGTCGTTTAGCGCCATAAGGTACGTAAAGCCAATACTCGCCCACTTGTGGCACAGCAGCCATAATGCCAAGTCCGTCGGGCTCCCAGCTAAAACCTGTCTGAGTAGTTTCCACTTTAATGATGGCACACACATCGCCATTTTGGTCTTTTTTGGGGTAATCGATACGGGCAGTCATATCGTTTTGCACTTTTACAAATGATTTTATACCAATATTGTTTTGTGCCAAAAGTGTAATTGAAAGCAAGCTAACAAGCAGAATATGAATAGGTTTTTTCATAAATTTATAGGCTGGTTTTAAATTAGTTACAAAAATACAGAAATATTATTAAATATCGACGTTTCTGATTCGTAAACTTTTAATTGATAATCAATTTAAATTCATGGGACACGTAGAGACGGGGCGCGCCCCATAGCCGTCAAGCTAAGAAAAAAGTAATAAAAGTATAGGGGGTTACTCTCGCCTAGTAAATGGTATCCAAAACAGCTTTCATAAAATTTTCGACTTAAAAAAAGTTGATCAATTAGCAAGGCAAACGGGATTCTTGAAACGTATGAGTAAAAAAATTACACCCCAAGCATTCATAGATTTAATGTTTTATGCGGTCTCTGGTGGATACACCAGCTTGCGAAAAATTGCAATCGAAGCTAAATCTGAACACTCAATCTCCTTAACCCATTTTGCAGCTATCCATCCATAAGTTTGTAAATTTCAACCACTTCAT
>JBMOHG010000426.1:0-3119 GCA_049317965.1 Paludibacter sp. | reverse complement strand
AGAGGAAATGCCAAATTACAAGTTGTAAAAGGCATCCAAGGCACTGTGTCGAAAAAAATGATTGACGATAAACCCGAAAATGCCATTACTGCAAACAATTCAACTCCAATTCAACGAGCAGTTGCTGGAAAAGCCCCAAGTTTTACAGAAAGTTTCGAAAGTTATAATGGTACTGATTTGAATTGGATTCCCACAAACTGGACTGAAAAGAATAAAACAGGAAATGTATTTGTAAACGATGGAACTGCAAACCCCACATGGTATATTACCGGTTCAGGCAATGCTAACCCAACCGATGGTAAATACATGGCATGGGTGAACTATGCAGATGGAAAAGATCAGGATGAATGGTTGATATCCAGTTCGTTTACAGTAGGTGCGGGTGAGGAATTATTGTATTTCGATGCCCATTATTCTTCTTATTTTATGTATTTGGATCTTAATGCTTTTCTTCAAACGGGACAAATAACATTCGACTTTACTAAACCAACTGCCACCATGCAGGCTTATGTTAGCACCAACAATGGTCAAAGTTGGGAAATGGTGTGGGATGCACATGAAGATGCCGCCATGTATAATGTAAATAACATCAACGATTTTAAAGTTGGGAAATGGCATTCTGTAAAAAAATCACTTGTTAAATACGCAGGCAAATCCATTAAAATTGCATTCCGATATGTAGGACGTGATGGCGATTCGATGGGACTTGATAATATCGATGTTCGTGGTATGTCGCCTGATGCTTTTTATTCACGCCCCAAAGGTTACTTTTATTTAGGTTATACACAAGACTTCCTTCGGTCGGCGGTTGATTTTACCTATGGACCGGCATACGAAAATGCTACGTGGATTAATAAATCAGGTCCGGAAGCTGAGTCATTTAACTGGACTTTTCCTGACCCAATTATTGATAATAAAACATTTTCTACTTCTGAGAAAGACCCGCAAGTTAATTACCCTGATGGTGTATTCAAAATGCCATTGCTAAAAGCAACCGTTGGACTTAACGATTCTACTTATGTTTGGGGTTCATCGCAAAAAGGAAGCTATTTTATGACGGGTGGATCGGCCGATTTTGGTTGGGGAAAAATTGGTGTAGGAAACTATGATAGGACTAAAGGACTTGTCCCTTACAAATTTGGAGACAATGATTATGTTTTTGGAACAGATTCTACCAACCGTCTTTTTTCGGTGGCTAATTATTTCGCAAAACCAATAAAAAAATATGTATTAGAAAATATCTGGATAAATTTCGGAACTTTTATTGCACCGCCCGAAACAGAGTTTAAAATGGTCATTCACAAATACAAAACCAATGATATGGGTCAAATGATTTTCGGTGATACTATCGCTTCTTCCACTGCTCTTGCACAGGATGTTACAAATCCGGTTACAGGTTTTTATTCCCTTAATTTTCAGGGTTTCACCAAATTTGATCCCGAAATAGGCTTGGATGTTACCAAAGACTATCTGGAAATTGAAGATGCAATTTTGATTGAATTTACCGGTTTTTCGAATAATAAAGACATTACACTCTCGGTGTTTTCACAAACATTAAATACTTCCGGTGACGAGAGCAATGCATACGTTATTTATAAACTGAACAATAGCCGCGCACTGATATCTTCTCTACAATATATAAGAAGTTACACATCCTTGTTAATCAATTTAGGAGCAACCTACTCTTATTTGCATGTTGACAATAGTACTGTTCATTTATCAAATACCAGTAGCAATACAATCGTTGTGAAATCAAATTATTCACCTGATAGTTGGTGGCTGAATGAGGCTTTGCCCGATTGGTTATCAGCAGAATATAATTATGATGCTAAAAAGGATGTAAAAAGTGTAACATTCACTGCACAAGCATTACCCGATGGAGTGGAAAGCAGAGACGCCGTTGTAAAAATCGCAACTTATGGTTCTGATTTAGTTTTGAATATAAAACAAGACAGACTTACAGGATTTGACTATATATCTTCGTCTAATACACATGTAGTAAGTCAAAAGGATGCCTTCGATTTAACCTATTCTAATGAATTTCAATCAGTAACAATTATGAATGTTTCCGGACAGCAAATTGGAAGTTATAATCTACCCTATACAGGCAATTTTACTATTCCTTCATCACACTTATCAAACGGTATTTACATTTTTAAGTTTATTGGTAAAACATCAAAAACCATAAAAGTGATACGATAACTTGATTTTTGATTTAAATAAAAATTATACAAACTCTTTATAAAAAAAAAACTTATGGAAAAGAATAAAAATTACAGTTTATACCTTTTGTTGGTAGCATTTTTGACTTGTTTCACAACTCAAAACTCAATGGCAAGTGAATATGCCATTACCTTTTCAAAATCAGGAATCGTAAGTCCGTTGGATAGTATTGTTGTAATCAACCACACTAAAGGCACTAAAGTCAAATTAGCTGAGGGCGATGTATTAGGCCTTAACGTCATTGCATCAATAAATCAAATTGCCGACAATAGGGAATTGATTAACATTTATCCAAATCCCGTGACCGAAAATTCAAAATTGACTTTTTATGCTAAAAAAGCCGGCAACACTGTGATTAAGGTGATGGCACTGGACGGAAAAACCGTAACTCAAACTACCAATAACTTGGCAGAAGGAAATAATACTTTCTTTTTAGCTTTACCAAAAGGGGCGTATGCTATTTCAATTGATGGAAGTGGTTTTTCATACTCAGCAAAAGCATTGAGCCAAACGACAAACTCAATAAAACCCAGTATTGAACTTTCTACTGCTGAGCAAACTCAAACAAAAGGAATGCAAAAAAGCAAAAGTGCTTCTGTAAACATGGAATATCAAACCGGAGACAAAATGCAATACAAAGGTTATTCCGGTCCCTATTGCAACACAGTTGCCGATGTTCCTACAGCCAGTAAAATTGTGAATTTCAAATATGCCGAGTGCAAAGATGCTTCCGGAAATTACTACTATAATTTTGTAACCATTGGCGCACAGGTTTGGATGGTTGATAACCTTAGAACTACAAAATTCAACAATGGCGTTTCGTTTAATAACTATACAAGCGATGCTGTTTGGAACAATTTAGAAGCTATTCGGAAAACTCCGGGTTGGTGTAATTT
>JBMOHG010000425.1:0-3128 GCA_049317965.1 Paludibacter sp. | reverse complement strand
CCTATAGTTTCTAATTTTCTGGCTTGAAAGTTCATATTTCTCATGGCTTTTTGTTTTATTGATGTTTATACCATTTCATTTTTCTTCTCGTTCGTCGTAGCTTCCCCTCGTTCTGCATAGCGTCTCCTCTTTTCGTTCGGCGAAGCGTCTTTAGCTTCGTCGGGCTAGACGGAAAAGCTTACCGTTAAAAATCGGCATGTACCACCAGCCTTTCCAAATTATATTTGCACCATTCGGCGATGCTTAACTATCAACTATCAATTGTCAACTATCAACTCAGTTTGCGTCTTTATCTTACGCTGATTTTCAATTTGGTTGTATCTTTGTAGTTACTTAAACGTTCTCTGACCTTATTTCTTCAATATCTAACCATTTTTTATGGTTTGAAATATAGATTTATTTTAAAAGTCTCCTATTTTCAACATCAGATAGAACTCTAATTTGTTGAATTGCAATTAGGTTGAGTTTTCTAAGTCTTTCACCTTGAATAACTTTATCGTTAATTAGTAAAGCATTAATATTTTCCATATTCGAGAGACAAATTAATTCGTTTATTGTTGCGTAGTCTCGTATATTACCTTTTAATTCTGGATTCTTTTCACGCCATTCTTTTGCAGTAATTCCAAAAAGGGCTACATTTAACACATCGGCTTCGTTAGCGTAAATATATGAATACTGTTGAGATGTAAGTATCGGCGGAATCAAATTTATTCTAATGGCATCAGTATGAATATGATAGTTTATTTTGGCCAATTCCCGTTTGGCACTCCATCCTATCGCTTTTTGTTCTTCATTCTTTAATCGTTTAAATTCGGTAATTAGATACAATTCAAACTCAGCTGAAATCCATGCGGCAAATTTGAATGCTATATCAGAATGAGCAAATGTACCACCACCATATCTTCCTGATTTTGAAATCATGCCAATTGCATTTGTTTCAGTAATCCATTTTTGAGGTGACATCCAAAAATGTGGTTTTGCCGATTCGTTTTTAAACCCCTCATATATGTGGGGTTTAAAATCAGTATTATTCAACATCTCCCATAATCCTAGATATTCAATAGTGCTATATGTTCTAAGCCACAGGCTGATTATTTGCGAAGGGTTATCAATATCTCGCACCTTGGCAATATCAGTAAGTGAAATAAAATCATCCTGATTTTTTTTATAAAAAACTATTTCAGCCCCTTTAATAATAACTGATTCTCTTTTTAGCATACACAATGAAACATTATTTTCATTTACTATTCATTATTACCTTCGTTCGGCGAAGCGTCTTTAGCTTACGCTGATTTTCAATTCGCTTCGTCGGGCTAGAAGGAAAGCTTACCGTTAAAAAACGGCATGTACCACCAGCCTTTCCATATTATATTTGCACCATTCGGCGAAGTTTAACTATCAACTATTAACTATTAACTATCAACTATCAACTCAGTTTACGTCTTTAGCTTATGCTGATTTTCAATTCGCTTCGTCGCAGCTAAAAGGAAAGCTTACCGTTAAAATCGGCATGTACCACCCGCTTTTCCATATTATATTTGCACCATTCGGCGAAGTTTAACTATCAATTGTCAACTATCAACTATAATCTTTCCGAGCCTTAAGAATCCTCTACCTATCGTTTAGAACCCTTTCGAGCCCAGTTGTTCAAAGTATTCAACCGTTTCAATTTATAAAGCAGATTTGTCAAAAATTTTATCGGGATACTTCATCATCAAAAGTAAATGTTTTCTTGTTTTTTTCCAATTAAATTTGTTTGTGTCTAACATAGTTATAGGTTCTTCAAAATTAATGTCATCAAAGTATGCAATTGCTTTCAACACCATCACTCCATTGCTTGTATATTTTTGTTGATAAGCAGTTAACATTTGATTCAAGGTCATTTTTGTTGACATAAAAGCAATATCGATATAATCTTTAATGCGAGTTCCATTCCCCACGATGGCGTTAAGTTTCATAGCAGCTAAATCTTCATACTGTGCAAATCGTATTCCATCGGTTTCGATTGGAGCATTCAACCATGGATATTTATGAGCAATGCAATCAATCTTCACACCATCTATTTCACCCTTCACCGTTTCTTTATCAATAAAATCTAACTCGAAACGATACACGGCTCTGAGGTATTCAACTAATTTTTGCTCATCGAAAGATTGATTGCAAAATAAATCCAAATCAATACTTATTCTGTGTCCTAATTGTAAAGATAAAGAGGTACCCCCAACCAATAAAAAACAATCGAAAGTAGAATCGTGCATTAATTGAATTAAGAGTTCCAGTGTTTTTGGCGCAACGGTTTGTGTGTATAACATTTCAATTCTTGCTTTTTAATTCCAAATACTGTACAAACAAAGGCAATATCCTTCTTATTAAGATTTGGGATATTTTTAACGCCATCAATAAAAGCGTTAAGTCCGTATAAATTTAACGCAGCATAAAAATCAGTAATTCTTCCACGTTCAATTACACGCTGTAGAACAAGACTTCTCATGCCATTCCAATCAAAGCTTGTTAAATCATACTCCCAAAGTATAGATGATCTTATTTGGGTTTCCTGATGTTCTTTATAATTATCGAAAAACATAGTATTAAATTTTCACTAACAAATATACGAAAAATTTTTCAATCAACAGTAAATCTGTATTTTTTTATTTCAATGAGTTACTTGCTGTAATTGTTTTTTTCCCAACTTCGTTCGGCGTAGCGTCTCCTCTTTTCGTTCGGCGAAGCATCTTTATCTACGCTGATTTTCAATTCGCTTCGTCGGGTGGGAAGAGCCTGTCCGACAACCGGTGGAAAAGCTTACCTTTAAAAATCTGCATGTACCACCAGCTTTTCCATATTAATTTGCACCATTCGGCGAAGTTTAACTATCAATTGTCAACTTTCAACTATCAACTTAGTTCTGCATCTTTATCTACGCTGATTTTCAATTCGCTTTGTCGGTCTAGAAGGAAAGCTTACCGTTAAAAACGGCATGTACCACCCGCCTTTACATTTTATATTTGTATCATTCGGCGAAGTTTAACTATCAATTGTCAACTATCAACTCAGTTCTGCGTCTTTATCTTACGCTGATTTTCAATTCGATTTGTTGGTCTAGAAGAGCATGTCCCAAAACTGCCGGA
>JBMOHG010000424.1:0-3133 GCA_049317965.1 Paludibacter sp. | reverse complement strand
TACTAAAGACACAGTTAGTTGAAAATACCCCCATCGCAAAATAAATTATTTTTCAGGGGGGAGGATTATTGGTGGAAGTTTCGAATTTTGCGTTTCGTGTTGCTGGCACTTTATCGCAATAGCTTATTCTTGAAAAAACCAATCGACAGAGCCGATCGGGCAAATCTTCAAATTCTTTAAATCTTCAAACTCTTCAAATCTATTTACCCAACCTTTCTTTCAACTTCGTCACTGCTGAAGCGACTTGTTTTTCGATAGTTTTAATGGATACGCCTAAGATTTCTGCAGCATCTTTGTATTTCATTTTGTTTTCACGCACCAAATGAAAAGCCATTTTTGTTTTTTGGGGTAACTCATTGATGGCAGCATTTAAGATTTCTACTTCTTCCTGTGATATATAGATAGATTCTGGGGTAGTATCTGTATTATGAAAAGCATCTACCTGAAAAGAATCTAAATCTACCAATTCCGCTTTCCCTTTTCGCAAGTGATTAAGCGCTTTATTTTTGGCAACAATAAAAATATAATTGTCCAAATCCGAGATATCAGCCAGGTTATCTTTGTTTTTCCACAACGAGATAAACACATCCGAAGCCAACTCTTCACACTCCAACCTACTACTTACAAACAACGAAATAAACCGGATAACTTTATCCTGATAAGCATTCACAATCATCCTGAACGCACGTTCAGAATGTTCGCCTAAAAGTAAATCCTTTATTCCGTTCATCAAATATCAATTGAAAAATTAAGGTGTTTTTGTCGTAATCTCACAACCAAAACTGACCGCAAAGATAATAATATTTTGTTTACATTACTATTTTTTGAACTACTACAAAGTCTCAATATGTCGCCATTGTCCCCTATGTCCCACCAAAAAACAATTCCTCAATATATTTTCTTCACTGATTCTCAGGGAATCAGTGAAGCTATAAACAATGTAAATTCCTTTATATCACCCTTTACACTTGCTTTTTCAAGTGCAGCCATATATTCAGACCTTCTTTCAACGGGTACAATTGTCCAATCATAACCACCCGATATAAGCTGCGTATTCATTAAAAAACGGGCAATACGTCCGTTCCCGTCCATATAAGGATGTATATATACAAAAAAGAAATGTCCCAACACTGCACGGACACTTGCTTCCGGTTCACTCTTTAATAGTTCAAATAAAACAGGCATGGCATCTCGTAATGCTTCTGTATTCAAAGGTGTGTGCATAGAGCCGCGTATATATACCTGCTGAGTACGGTAACCGGCTAAATCAGTCGCTTTTAGAATTCCGGCCACAACACTTGGAGCAAACAATTCCCGGTACCAGGCTCTATGGTCATTATCAACCACCTCGCCCGCTGTTTCACCGTTCATAATTTTCAAGATACTTTCTTTTACAGCTTGGAATGCCTGCCAATATCCTCTGGCAGCCATAGCATTTTTTTGCTCCATATCAGTTGCTATGCTTTCAGGTTCCCAATTTCCGCTCCTTACCTTCTCTATTAAATCATTGGTGACTTGATAACCTTCTATTGACAACGAGTTGTAAGCATCCAGTTTATACTGTTCATCTATTTGCTTCATGCAAGCGTCAATATCCGTATGAACGTTCACAGTTTTCGGAAAATTGGCAATCACCACCTCACGCATAGCACTCCACATAAGCTTCAACCTCACAACATAAGGAGAAGCAGCACGTGTAAAAGCAATGTTGGTTTCATCCATAAAAGGATCTTCTTCCCTGATATCATACCCTAAACTTTTCATAGTATTGACAATCTCATCCGCAAAGGCTGTATTACCAATATTGCGAAACGCACCGGCAAGTCTTCCGGCCTTTGTCGTTTGCCCTTTCTCGATTAGATTGCGTAAAATATCAGAAATATCCGGTACCAACGACAAACAGGTTCGGGCCGTTATACTATCAAGCCGGAAAGAATCAGGACTACTTTCAATCAACGCATCAGCCAAACTATATAAGTTTAAACCGAATTGAGTTTCTTTATAAACGGGATTGGCGATAGTGGTTTTAATATCCAGTAAAGAAGTAGTATGCAACAATCGAATGATATTATTTGAACCTTTCGGAGAGCGTATAATAGTTTGTGCAGGAACAGTTCTGTTTCCACTGTACAACGATAATGATTGATCAGGGCTTAAGCACCAGTCATCATTAAACCTTGATTTGGAATATTCAGCAATAAATTGCCAATAAGAAGTATACCAGCTTGTACTATCTCCCGGTGTGCTATCAGGTCGAGTAGAAATATACCAGCCTTTCATCACTTCCTGAAGAAAGCCATTATCAACCAGTCTAACGATATGAATCCTCGACAATTCCGAAGACCGGATTACGGTATGACTATTCCCTTGCTGAAGTTTCTGTAATTCCTGTAGAGAATCCGCTAATTTTTCTTGAACTGTTGCCATAGTATATTCATGTATTTAAGTATCAAAATCCACACCACCACAATCACGTATACTTACTAGTTAATAACGATGTGCAGTTATTAGTTTTTTGTATTGTGCACTTATTAGTATTTCGTAATGTGCGTTTATTAGTATTTCGTGCAAAAGTAGTATATTTAATTCAATTATACAAGCACTTATACAAATACAAACAGTAGTGTAATATTCATATATAAAAAAACACTTGCTGTACTATGAGAATAAATGCATAAAATATCATTAGTTTTTTATGCTCAATAAAGCAGATATATTACTAAAAAAAGTATGCAAGCTTAAAATAATCATGTTCAATGTTTAAAGATGTTCATTGCCAATGAACAAGAATTTTAATGAACAAACAATTTAATAGGACAGGCTTTGCCTGATAGTTCATTACGGGCAGCTCCACAGAGCAATCCCCGGCAGGCAAAAATCCTCACCCCTCGTACCTCTGGGTTTGCACAGTCTTTTTGCCTGCCTCCGCGCATACCACCCTGCTGTTGTTTTTTTCTGTCACACTTTTTGCAATCAACCCACATTTGGCACATTACTTTTTCTCGTTCCTCAAAAAAATCAATAAGCCAATCCACCCACAAGAGCAAAAAAGAAATCAGGCACGGAGATTTATCCCGTTCTAAAGCGGGACCGCCACCACCGTGCTGCACTTGCGCCAGAAAAAAAACAACTC
>JBMOHG010000423.1:0-3133 GCA_049317965.1 Paludibacter sp. | reverse complement strand
TATTGACTTTTACAAAGGTTCATTAAGCAACCCTCGTTGAGCCTAGCGTGACGGTTTTGTAGTTCGGCGAAGTGTATTTAGCTCTTTACCCAACGGATATATGAACATTTATTACTTGCAAAATGGCACAATTCGTCGTTGGTTCAAATCCTAACAATACAGCCGCCATCATTAAAATAAGAAATGAAGTGGAAATCTGCTAAGACTAAAAATGGATTTAAACATTTTGTTTATTATCCTTGTTTATCAAGTTTATCAAGAAATAAATTAATATCATTTACAAATATGAGGAATATTATCCTTTTGATTTTTAGTATGGCACTATTATCATCTATTCATTCGGCTAACAAAATTATTTATCCTAAAACGGCTAAAGAAAAAGTTACCGACACCTATTTTGGAACAAAAGTGCTAGATCCATACCGATGGCTCGAAAATGATACTTCGGCAGCTACTGCAATGTGGGTTAAGGCTCAAAATAAAGTAACTAATGATTATTTGAATCAGATACCATTTAGAAATGATCTGAAAAAACGATTGACAAATTTGAGCAACTATCAAAAATATACCTCACCATTCAAAAAGAACGGACAGTATTTTTACTACAAAAATAATGGATTACAAAACCAAAGTGTGCTCTACCGTCAGGCAACTTTGACATCTGAACCCGAAATAATGCTCGACCCCAATACTTTATCGACAGATGGAACGGTGGCACTTACCAATATTTCATTTTCGAAAGACGGAAAGTATTTGCAGTATTCAATAGCACGCAGTGGCTCAGATTGGAACGAGATATACGTTATGGATGCCAAAACAAAATCCATTTTGCCCGACCATATTTTGTGGTCGAAATTCAATGGTGTTTCGTGGCAAGGCAATGGCTTTTATTACAGCGCATACACTGCTCCCGAAAAGGGGAAAGAGTATTCTAATAAAAACGAATATGAAAAAATATACTATCATACCGTTGGTCAACAACAAAGTCAGGATAAATTAATTTTCGAAAACCCTTCATTTCCACTTCGTGAGTGCGGTTCGCGAACTACTGAAGACGAAAAATATCTTATTGTTTATGAAACCGAAACTACCACAGGAAATTCAGTGATGGTAAAAGATTTATCAGACCCAAACGCACAATTTATTCAACTTGCTACCGGATTTGAAAATGATTATTCGCTGGTTGAAAATGTGGATAACAAATTATATATACTTACCAACTGGAAAGCTCCTAAAAACAGATTGGTACAGGTTGATTTATCGAATCCGGCACGCGAAAACTGGAAAGATATAATTCCTGAAACTGAAAATGTGCTGGTGAGTGCCACCATTGTGGGTGGAATTATTCTGGCAGATTATATGAAAGATGCAACAAATTTTGCAAGCGGATTTGATTTAACCGGCAAAAAACTATATGATGTTCAATTGCCCGGTTTAGGTTCATTGAGTGGATTAAGCGGAGATAAAAAAGAGAATGAAGCATTTTATATTTTTACATCATTTACGTGCCCTCCAACCATTTATCGTTTCGATGTTTCTAAAAACATTTCTACTGTTTTTCAGAAAGCCGAAGTTGCATTTCAGTCAGAAAATTATGTTAGTGAGCAAGTATTTTATCGGAGCAAAGATGGAACAAAAGTACCAATGTTTATCACTTACAAAAAAGGTATGACCCGAAATGGTAAAAATCCTTTAATGCTTTATGGTTATGGCGGTTTCAATATCAGTTTGAATCCCACTTTTAGTGTAACTCGTATTCCTTTTATGGAAAATGGTGGCATTTATGTTGTTGCGAACATTCGCGGTGGTGGCGAATATGGCGAAGCTTGGCATTTGGCAGGCACAAAAATGAAGAAACAAAATGTTTTTGATGATTTTATTGCAGCAGCTGAATATTTAATTGCAAATGGTTATACAAATTCTAAGAAACTGGCCATAGATGGTGGTTCGAACGGCGGTTTACTGGTAGGTGCCTGCATGACGCAGCGTCCTGAACTTTTTGCAGTTGCAATACCCGAAGTGGGTGTATTGGACATGCTTCGATATCATGAATTTACCATTGGATGGTCGTGGGCAAGTGACTATGGTACAAGTGAAGAAAGCAAAGAAATGTTTGAGTATTTAAAAGCATATTCGCCATTGCACAATATTGCGAAAGGCAAAAAATACCCGGCTACAATGGTTATGACCGGTGATCATGATGATCGTGTTGTTCCGGCTCATTCGTTCAAATTTGCAGCCACCTTACAAGCTGAAAATACAAATAATAATCCAACACTTATTCGTATAGATTCAAAAGCGGGTCATGGAGCCGGAAAACCAATTGGTAAAATTATTGAAGCGCAAACTGACTTGTGGTCGTTCGTTATGTTTCATCTGGGAATGAAACCCAAGTTTTAATAGTTATTTGTTAGCCAATTGATGAACTTCGGACAAAGTATAAATAGCTAATTTTCTTTTTTGTGCAGCATGTATCATGGCTTTTGCCACGTCATTGGCATATATCGGTTTATACTTTTTGAATAAACCTATTTTGTTCAATCCAAACATTACCAATAAAGCTAATTTTTCGCCAAACCGATTTTGCTTCCGATTACCAGCCAGTTGACCGGGACGAAGTATGCTAATGATTTCGAATGGTAAAGCCTGAACTGTCAAATCTAACTGGCCTTTCATATTCATATAAAATGCTTTAGAATTGGGGTTTGCGCCTGCCGATGAAATCAAGACATAAGTTGTAACTGCATTTTTAGCAGCAATTTTTGCAACAGTAAACTGATAAGTATAATCTACTTTATATTGTTCATCTTTCGATTTTGCAGCTGCCAAGGTTGTTCCCAAGGTAGAAAACAACACATCACCGGTTACCAAATCCGCCCATGTTTCAGGTTTATCGAAATCAATAACATGTTCTTTAAGCTTTGGATGTACAACTCCACTTGGTCGCCTAACCAACGAAACAACTTCAGAATAACTGCTATCCTCCAATAATAATTCAACAAGTTCGGCTCCTACCATTCCGGTAGAACCAATTACAATCGCTTTTTTTGTATCCATAGTTTTAAATTTTGTCAGTTCTATTTTAACCCATTTTGCAGCTATCCATCCATAAGTTTGTAAATTTCAACCACTT
>JBMOHG010000422.1:0-3133 GCA_049317965.1 Paludibacter sp. | reverse complement strand
GTGACCCAGGAGGGGTTCGAACCCTCGACCCACAGATTAAGAGTCTGTTGCTCTACCAGCTGAGCTACTAAGTCAGAAAAAATGTTTTAATTCTAAAACGGGTGCAAAGTTAATCAAAAAAGTGACCTCTTTTTAATTATTTACTAAAAATTTAAGCTGTTTTCCTTTTCTTAAGTATTATGCAGCTGTAATATATTGATATTTATGAGTTTATAGATCATAAATTAGATTTAATCTATGGGTCGACACAAAACTACTGAAATATGAAAACAAGATTGATGACGTTCACGAACTGCTAGAAGTTTACACTCTTTGCGCATTTCAACTAATACATTTGTTAATGTCTGCACGGCTTCATAACTACTCTCAATACTATCAGTGGCAATGTTGTAGAAATTTTTATATGAAATATCAACCGTTGTTCCATATAAATGCGAAGAATGACCTGCGGCATTTCCATTTCTATGACTTAGTGAATTCTGGCCTTCTTCGGTTCGTAAAAGTGATGTGATTCTAAAACGATAGTTATTATATTTTTTTTCAAGTAGTTTGTTTTGAAACCGATATCCAATTTCATTCATCAGATCTATTGCTTCGGGTATTAAATAAGGTTCGGAGTGTGATAATGATTTCAATTGATAAAAACAATTATCGTTTACTTCTACAAGAATAGATTTACGAACCATTTCATCCTTTCGTTTATAAAACTCATCTTTTGTTGCGAATGGCTTTTTTAGTCCATTCTTCATTGCGTGTATTAAATGAATGTCATTTTTGTCATTTAAAACACTACTTGGACTAATTGGAGAATTGGCAAAGCGGCTGGGATTACAGTCAGAATAACTTTGTGATTTGTGTTTTTTTTGATTATTAGTTATATAATAAGATATTCCTAGTACAATTGCTAAAATTATTCCAATAAAAATATATCTTTTTTTTAAGGATATTGTCATGCTTATTTTGGTCAGTGATTTGTAAATATAAAGTACAAAGATAATCATTTTGAGAATATTGGACAATCATTATTAAGACTAAGTTATCAACAATATCAATTAAGAGCCAATAATTCAGACGTTTATATAAAATTGAATAATAGTTGATAAAATGAAAGCAGAATAATTCTTCAATTCAAAAGTATTAATTAACTTTGCACCTCAAAACATAAAAAACTATATGAAACCAACTTTATTTGTATTAGCTGCGGGAATGGGCAGTCGCTATGGCGGTTTGAAGCAATTAGATGGATTAGGTCCAAACGGCGAAACCATTATGGATTATTCTATCTATGATGCCATAAAAGCAGGATTTGGAAAGATCGTTTTTGTTATTCGTCCAAGTTTTGAACAAGATTTCAAAGCTGTAGTAGTTGATAAATTTAAGGATTTAGTTGAAACTGATATTGTATTTCAAGAAATAGATAAAGTTCCTGCTGGTTCAACTTATACTACTGAACGCGAAAAACCATGGGGTACTAATCATGCAGTATTAATGGGAAAAGGTGCAATAAAGGAGCCTTTTGCAGTAATCAACGCTGATGATTTTTATGGTCAGGAATCATTTGGTATTTTGGGCGATTTTCTTCGTAGTGTAGATGGTAAAACAAATGCATATTGTATGGTAGGCTATCGCGTAGGTAACACACTCTCAGAAAGCGGCGCGGTAAGTCGGGGAGTATGTGTTGTTGATGAAAACAATATGTTGAAAAATGTTGTAGAACGTACACATATTGAAGAAAAAGGTGGCGAAATCAGCTATTTAGATGAAAAAGGCGAAGAAGTTCCTATTCACCCCAACACTCCTGTTTCAATGAATATGTGGGGATTTACTCCAGATTATTTTGATTATTCTGAAGAATTTTTCAAACAGTTTTTGGCTGAAAATGGGCATAAATTGAAATCAGAGTTCTATATTCCACTAGCAGTTAATAATTTAATTACACAAAAAATTGCTACATGTAAAGTGCTGGACACACCTTCAAAATGGTTTGGTGTAACTTATGCAGAAGATCGTTCGCAGGTAGTTCTAAAACTTAATGAATTAGTTCGAAAGGGTGTTTATCCTGCAAAACTATTCAAATAATATCAAAAAAAGTTATGACAAAAATTTTAGTAACCGGCGGTACTGGTTATATTGGTTCACACACTGTTGTAGAATTGATCAAGGAAGGCTACGAAGTAGTAATTGTTGATAATCTTTCCAATTCGAATATTGATGTTTTAAATGGTATTGAAAAGATTACAGGTATCCGTCCTGCATTTGAGAATATTGATTGTGTTGATTATGTGAGCATGGATCGCATGTTTGAAAAACATAGTAATATCGACGCAATAATTCACTTTGCAGCTTTTAAAGCTGTAGGCGAATCAGTTGAAAAACCATTGATGTATTATAGAAATAACCTTGTATCACTCATTAATTTACTACAATTAATGCCAATACATAAGGTAAAAAATATTGTTTTTTCATCGTCGTGTACAGTTTATGGTCAGCCAGATGAACTACCGGTTACAGAAAATGCTCCGATAAAAGTTGCAATGTCGCCTTACGGTAACACAAAACAAATTGGTGAAGAGATAATTCGCGATACCATTCATGCCAACTCTTTTTATCAAAGTATAATTCTTCGTTATTTTAATCCAATCGGTGCTCATGCTTCTGCCGAAATAGGTGAATTACCTAATGGTGTTCCAAATAATTTACTTCCTTTTGTTACACAAACTGCTATTGGTTTGCGTAAACAACTACAAGTATTTGGTAATGATTATAATACACCAGATGGATCTTGTATCAGGGATTATATTCATGTAGTAGATTTGGCCAGAGCTCATGTTATAGCAGTTCAAAGATTACTTAATAATAAAGGTAAAAATAATGTTGAAACTTTTAATTTAGGTACAGGAGTAGGTTTGTCGGTTTTAGAAATTATCGACACATTCGAAAAAGTAAACAATATAAAAGTTCCTTATAAAATTGTTGCCCGCCGCGAAGGTGATATTGAAAAAGTATGGGCCGATCCAACTTATGCTAATAATGAATTGGGATGGACAGCTGTTGAAACTGTAGAAGAAACACTAAGAAGTTCGTGGGTTTGGGAGCAAAATTTGGCTCAGCGTTTAAATCCCGAATAAAATTA
>JBMOHG010000421.1:0-3140 GCA_049317965.1 Paludibacter sp. | reverse complement strand
AGTGCTTCCATCTTATCGATATTTCCTGCAATCATTGCTTTTATCAGAAATTCCGGCAAAATATCCATCGGCAAAACTTTATCATATTCACCCGACATAATAATGGCTCGCCTTCCTCCTAAAAGTCGTGCATCAAATTCATAATTCTTTTTTGAAAAAAACTCGTTAAATAGAGCACTTTCAAATATTTGGCTGAAATACATCCGGCTTACACTAAATTTATTAAATCGAGGCATCGCCCATCCAAATATCTCGTGTTTATCGTTACCTTCCTCAATTACAGTAATTTGCGAAGCGTATGGATCGAGAAATCCATTTGCTTCAACTTTCAAACCGGTCAGTACATTACCACTTATAAATCGTAACGGAAATTCTGTGGTTACTTTATCTCTAATGATTGGTTCAATACTACTACCAACAATAGTGGTATAATACTGAGGATTAACAACTTCAGGGCCGGTAAGTGCAATTATTTTTGAAAAATCGACAATTCCCTTATTAAAATATCGACCAATAAACAAAACATCCTGAATATTTAATGTCCAGACAACCTCACCCTTATTAATTGGATTTGTATGATGAATTTGTATTCCAACATTTCCAATTGGATGTGGACCAACGAATTCGGTCATTTTTACATTTAGTGTACCTCTAAAGTTCGTTGTCTCAAGACCTGCTTTTATTCCAAGATGTACATCTCCACTTGTAAGTTTGGTCAATGCATCGATTCCAGTCTGAAAATCATTACCTTGCCCGCGGAGAATAAAACGATAATCAGGAGCCAAAGGAGCAGAATCAAATGTAGAAATATATATGGCTTTTGGAGTTTTGTTTGGATTGGCAATAACATCGTAAGGACGTTGCTTAATAAACGGCCAAAGTCCGGCTTTAAGAAGTTCAGATTTAATTTCCTCACCTGATAATTCATCAAGCGATTTTGGTTTGTACTTTTCATGTTTAATTTTCGTATCACGTTCAATAGTAATACTCATCACTTTTCGACGTTCGCCTCTATTTACCGACAAAATTCTACCACTCACAGGCGAAACAAAATTCATGTTCTCATAAGTTTTATCATGAAAAATAATTGAACCCGCTTTAACCACATCTCCTTCCTTAACAATTACTTTTGGCACAATACCATGATAATGATCTGGAATAATTGCAATTACATCTGAAATAATCGTACCTCCAATTAATTCTTCAGCTTTTCCGTTAATTTGTATGTCCAAACCACGTTTAGTAATAATTTGTTTAGCCATGAAAGTGATCAATAAAATTTTAAAGATTGAAGATTTACAAAAAAACACCCTCGAAAAATATTTCTCTTTAAATCAAGTGCAAATTTACTTTTTTAAATTCGTATTACAACAAATAACGGTTAACATTTTTATTATTTTCTGACATATACTGATTTTTGTCAATTCTACGTTACATATCTGCTTATCAATTCAAAATAGCCACTTTATTAGCGAATTTTGTCTATTTTTGTAGTCCAATTAATAATTACATAATTTTAAATCCAATTTTGAAAATGAGATATTTACTATTAGTTTTTTCAATTCTTTTTGGCATAAACAGCACATCACAAGTCATTTACCGCACACAGGTAATGAATTCAAATATTAAAACACTGAAGGTAGTTGTATCAGGCGAAAAAATGGGTTTACCGATAATAGAACTAAATGGACAAAATACATTGAACTTTCAATTCGATGAATTGTCGCACGAAGCACATTCGTATAGCTATAAAGTGCTGCATTGTAATGCCGATTGGACGGTTTCAAATCTTAATTCAGGCGAATATTTAAGTGGATTTACTACTGCAAATATTACAGAAACTAAATTGTCGGTTAATACCACTTTTTTGTATACCCATTACGCTTTTCATTTGCCAAATGAAGATGTAGGATTCAAAATATCAGGTAATTATGTAGTAATTATTTACGAAGATAATGAAGTAGATAAACCAATTGCTCAGGTATGTTTTTCGATAGTTGAACCAAAAGTGAATGTTAGTGCTACAATTCGGGGAAATACTGATACGGAACTTAATGGGCGATTTCAACAATTAGATTTCGACCTCAATTTAAATGGTTATTCGGTACGCGATGCTGCCACAGAAATAAAAGTGTTGATTCGACAGAACAATAGAATTGATAATCAGATTTTCAATGTCAAACCTACTT
This sequence comes from Paludibacter sp., assembly GCA_049317965.1. Lineage (GTDB taxonomy): Bacteria > Bacteroidota > Bacteroidia > Bacteroidales > Paludibacteraceae > Paludibacter. Next base: position 951 of record JBMOHG010000421.1, on the reverse strand, counting down.
TTCTGTCCGGTTCAAAATTAAGTTACATAAATAATAGAAATCTAATTTTTGAAGGTGGATCTGAATATCACAGATTCGATATTTCATCAGTTTATGCTGCCGGAACAGGAGTTTCGGGAATTCGTTTTCAACAACCCTCATATCATGCTTATCTGTTTGATGATAAAATTCAAGCATCGAAATCGTACACACAAGATATGGATGTAAATGGTCAGTTTGTCGTTAATGTTCAAAATGCACAGGATGATGATGTGGAAGCTGATTATATGTATGTCCATTTTAATTTACCTATCAATCAGCCGTTTTTCGATGGTCAGCTTTATTTGGGTGGCGAATTTAACTTTAATCAGTTAAACGATGCATCCAGATTAAAATATGAAATGAGCAAGGGTTCGTATTTTGGAACATTATTATTGAAACAAGGTGGTTATAATTATCAATACTTGTTTGTTCCGAAAGGGGAAAGTAAGGGCTCTGCAGCTCGTGTCGACGGCAGTCATTGGCAAACCAGCAACCAATATTCAATTTATGTATATCATCGTGCCTGGGGCGAACGATATGATAAATTAGTAGGAATTAAAGTGATAGAATAAAAAAATGATAAAATATGATAAGTTCAGATTGTAGTTGGCCGGGTGCAGACCCACTTATGCAAAAATACCACGACGAGGAATGGGGTGTACCACTTCACAATGATAGTAAATTGTTTGAATTTATTGTGTTAGATGGTTTTCAAGCAGGACTTAGTTGGAGGACAATACTCCACAAAAGAGAAAATTTCAGGAAAGCTTTTGATAATTTCGAGGTTGAAAAGATTGCTTTGTATACTGAAGAAAAAATCCAACTATTAATGCAGGATGCCGGTATTATACGTAATCAATTGAAAATTAGAGCTACAATAATAAACGCTCAGGCCTTTTTGAAAGTTCAGACTGAGTTTGGAACATTTGA
>JBMOHG010000420.1:0-3150 GCA_049317965.1 Paludibacter sp. | reverse complement strand
CGTTTTCAAAACCGCGCGCTAGGCGACACCATTTACCGTGTAGGGTGCGATTTGAAACGCAAACTGAGTGCCGAAGACCGCTTAGCAGGAGCAATGCATTTAGCATTAGAATTAAAGTTACCTTACGATAAAATATTGAGTGCATTTATTGTTGGATGTGCTTTTAAAGCAACCGATGAGGCAGGAAACCGATTGATTGACGATATTGATTTTTCAGAAAAAGTTGAAAAATTTGGCATTGAATGGGCATTGACTGAAATAGCGGAACTCAAAATTGAAAATAAGAAAATAGAAAATTATTAAATATAACACACATGAGAGTAAAATCAGCCACAACATGTTTAACATCTTGGTTCTTGACTCTTGGTTCTAAAATCTACATATCATGAAACGAAGTGAAATAAATACTTTAATGCGTTCAGCATTAGACTTTTTTGCAGAAAATAAATTCTTTCTTCCTACTTGGGCAACCTATAGCCCGTCGGATTGGAAAGGAAAGTATGAAACCGCATCCGAAATTATCGATAATGTGCTGGGTTGGGATTTGACCGATTTTGGTAGCAACGATTTCGAAAAACGTGGTTTGTTGCTATTTACTATACGCAATGGCAATATATTGAAAGATAAAAAAAGCTATTGCGAAAAAATAATGATTGCAGGAGTAGGGCAAGAGACACCAATGCATTTTCATCGTCTAAAAATGGAAGACATTATCAATAGAGGTGGTGGAATTTTGGAAATTGAATTTTATAAATCCAATCCCGATGGCAGCTATTCAGATAAACCATTCACCGTTAAAATTGATGGCGAAGTTAAGACTTTACAACCGGGTTCTTTTGTTCAACTTTTGCCCGGACAAAGTGTTACCATGGAATCAGGTGTGTATCATCGATTTTATGGTGTTGAAGCTCCAGTTATGGTAGGCGAAGTGAGTACTGTGAACGATGATACCAACGATAATTTTTTCTACGAAGAAATTGGACGCTTCCCACAAATTGAAGAAGACGAAGTACCACTTTTCTTATTATCAAGCGAATACAAAAATTATCTGTAATTCAAATCTCTAATTTCGGTTGTCAGTTGTCTGTCGTCCAATGTCAAAAATTATAAAAATGATCAAAATATCAGTTACAGGTTGTGGATTAGGCGATTTCGTATATAACAATATCGACTTTTCATCCGAAACATTTCAAAAATACATTTCAAATCAATCTGGCGATGGTGGTTTAGAGCCCGGCAAGTTGGTTTTTACACAGGAATTAGAAGCTTTTGCTCAACAGCCCTTTAAAAAAATTCTTTCCGAAATTGCAGGAAATTGTAGTTTCGACGCTTTTAATATTGGTGGTCCGGCCCTAGTAAGTGCCATTAATGCAGCCCAATTATTATTCAACACCAATGCAGCAGTGAATTATTATGGAGTTAGAGCCAACGATGAAAAAGGAAGAGCCATTTCTACCCTGCTTAATAAATTTACCTTCAATTTAGATAATTATATTGTCCTTGATGGTGAAACTCCTTACACCGATGTTCTTTCTGACCCAAATTTTGCTGATGGAAAAGGTGAACGTACTTTTGTGAATAATATTGCCTGTGCCGGACAATACAATGTAGATTTTTTAGACGATAATTTCTGGAATTCAAATATTGTGGTGTTTGGCGGTACAGCACTTGTGCCAAAACTACATACTGATTTGACCCAGTTATTGGCAAAAGCCAAATTAAAAGGAGCATTAACGGTTGTGAATACGGTTTATGATTTTCCCAATCAAAAGCAACATCCCGATAAGCCATGGCCACTTGGAAATACCCTTGAAAGCCTTCCTTTGATTGATTTACTGATTATGGATCACGAAGAAGCATTGCGCATCAGCGGTACGAACAATTTGATTGACGCAATTATTTATTTCAAAGATAACGGCAGTAATGCATTTATCATAACACAAGGAGCCGATTTCACTTACTTATATTCCTCTGGCAAATTATTTGCCACTATTGAAACTACCTTACCAGTATGTCATTGGATTACACATGAATTCGCAGACCAACCTCAACTAAAAGGCGACACCACTGGTTGTGGCGATAATTTTGTAGGAGCAGTTATTACTTCAATCGTTCAGCAATTGTTAACCAATACTCATTTTTTATCATTGAAAGATGCAGCCATTTTGGGAACCGTTTCGGGAGGTTTTACCTGCTATTATGTGGGTGGAACATTTTATGAAAAATATGAAGGTGAAAAGCTTGAGAAAATAAATGGGATGTTGAAGAGATATAAAGAATTAATCATTTAACTTATGCTGAATTCCAATAATAGTCCCCTAGTTTCGTTTTTTGCAAAATTTAAAGATATTCCGGATTTCAATCAAATATCCAATATTTTTTTTGAAAGCATTTTAGACATATTTGTTTTTTAAAACCTCAACAAATCATAAGCCTCTTTAATCTCATCATTTTTCAAGCCTAAATATCTCTTAGTCAATGACATGTTTGAATGATTAAAAATTTCCATCAGTTTAATAAGTGCCATTTCAGAATTATCTCCGCTCATATTAAACACCTGACGACCAAATGTTTTTCTAAGACTGTGACAGGAGAAATTTTTAATGTTCAGTTTGTAAGTTGCTTTTATTTCTTTCAACAGGATATTCAGCCGTTGAGTGGAGTAAACAACTTTTTTCTGACTTACAAACACATATTGAAAACCAATCGGATTAATTTTCTCATGACAATCTTGGATCAATTGTTTGAGTTGTGGATTTATGCTAAAAACTCTTTTTTTCTTAGTTTTCTTTTCAGTGATGGTAATTTCATTTACATTTAAAATATCCTCCCATTTTAATGAAGTGAGATCTGAAACACGTAATCCCCAAAAACATCCCAACGCGATAAATAGGGACATTTTATATTTTTCTTCTTTGTAAAGTTTATGTACCAAATTCAACATTTGATCCCATTCCAAATAATCTGCTGTTGTATTTGAAAATTTCTTTGACATAGTCTGATGGGTTTATAATTTTATTCATTGATTAAAACATTCACTCTTATTGGTAACTATCATAAGTGAATATTTGATTTTTGTATTGAATTGAAAATTCATTTATATTATTGATAATCAACAAAACAATCACTTTTACCATAAGTGAATATTTT
>JBMOHG010000419.1:0-3150 GCA_049317965.1 Paludibacter sp. | reverse complement strand
CAAATACCAAACAAATAAAGCGAATAATGTGACATTTCGAAATGTGCAAATGACCGGGTTTGAATTGCCACACGGATTTGTTTGTCTGAAAATTCTTTTACATTTCCGCAATTGGTACACACTAAATGATGGTGTGTATTATTACCAAAAGCCTTTTCATATTGGGCAAATTGTCCTCCAAGTTGATGCTTAATAATAAGCTTACATTCAACTAAAAGCTCCAGCGTATTGTAAATGGTGGCAAGACTAACCCGATAGTTCTCTTTCATCATATTGTACAATATATCAGCATTAAAGTGTCCCGAATATGTACATATTCGTTCCAAAATAGCATACCTCTCGGGTGTTTTACGGTGCTCCTTTAATTTGAGATATTCGGTGAAAACCTCCTTTACCTCTTCGAATGTTACTTCCTCTTTCATAGTTTGAAAAATATGACCAACAAAAGTACAACTTTTACACAAATCTTTGCTATAAAAAATCCAAAAATAATAATTCTTGTTTCACTTCGGAAGAAATATATTGTTGAGAAACTGATGATTTGTCAGAAAATGAATCAATTTCTTTCATTATGTAAGTTGCAATTTCCTTGTTTTTTCGGCAAAAACGACTTAAACAAAGCCCAATTGCCTTATAAAGATGAAGGTCGGTTGTTTCAGATAAACGAATGGCTTGTTCCGAGATATTTTTTGTTTGAATGTCGGATAATTTTTCAAAAATACGTGCAGCAAGTATAAAACCTGTAATATTAAACCAATTGTTTTTGTTAGTTATCAATTCCTGACAGAGTAAATCTGAATACGAAAGCTTGCTGAATAAATTCATGTTGGATTGTTCAATTATTTCAATTTGATTAAATTGAGACATCCAATCAATAGCCATTTCGTAAGTAAACTTATCAATCGGTTCCAATAAAGTGGCCATTATCATTGTTTCACGAATTTGCAATATCCATAATTGTTGTGCCAATTCATGATTTGGAGTATATAATGAAGCTATTTCTTTAATACGTGGAATGGAAACTCCATAATTTTTCTTATAAATTAATCCACTTTTTGTCATCTGTTCAGATGCAATTCCATTCATCGACAACCGAATTTGACGAAGAATTTCGGTTGTTTGGGCCTCTAAAGTTGGCGATAAGAAACTATACTTCATGTTATTTTTGTTGTTTGTTGTTGGTAGCTAGGCTTTTGTAAAAATTGCTTGTTTTTTTCAAAAAAATAGTTGCATAAAATCAAATGCTGTTGTATCTTTGCACTCGCAAAATACGGTGGTTGTAGCTCAGTTGGTTAGAGCGTCGGTTTGTGGTTCCGAAAGTCGCGGGTTCGAGCCCCGTCTCCCACCCATATTAATGTTGCAAGAAAAAGGAAGAACAAATTAGTTCTTCCTTTTTTGTTTTTTCCCTGTCAGTATTACAGGATTTTTATCCACCACATCGGTAGATTGGTATAAGTCTACGAATTCATATTTCAACCTTTTCAGTTCCAATAATAATGCATTCAATCTGGTATAAAATTTATCAGATCTTCGATTATCCACTCCAATATGAAACATGAGAATATGCCCATTTAAGCTTTGTTTCTTCTCAACCTGAAGTATTCGTTTGTAAATTTCGGTACTGCTAAAGTATTTATCACGCATATCGGGAGTTGAATTATCGTTATATGATAATGTTCCTGGTGTGTAATTAATCAGCTGAAGGCCAACTTCTTTCGCCCAAATGGCAATACTATCGTTATACCATTCGTATGGCGGTACAAAAAATGGTGCTTGATTTTTATATATACCAAATTTCTCCATCACGACGAAATTTTCTTTCAGGTCTTCCAAAAACTCAGCTTTTGTAATCAACAAAGAGTCGCGTTTAAGAAACGAACAATATAATTGATTACTATTGGAATGTGCGCCCAAATAGTGGTTGTCTTTCTGCAAACCTTTTACAATATCTGTAAATTTCGGATTCCTGTAAAAGTCACCGGAAAAAAAGAACGATGCAGTGATTTTTTGTTTTTTAAGAACGCTACTAATCAATTTATAACCAGCTGCATACTCATGACCGGTAAAAACTAAACTGATTTGCTTTTTCTTTGGATCGGTGCGAGTAATTCCATTATAACTATATTCGTTTTTATCAAGCGTTTTATCGGGAACTCCTTCTTGTTGCTTTATTCCGAGTAAATAAGTAAGAGATGCCGAGCCATCAATAGTAGGTTGATTGGTTACGAAATCATTACTATCATCATGATAAACAGCCCAGTTACTTTGAAATCGTTCATAAACATCATCATTTGATAGTTTAGTTTCCGGAAAGTTTTTGAAAACACTTTTATAAACTGGCCCGTTCAAAACTCCGCCTGAAGGTGGAATTTTAAACTCTCGCGACAAAAACGAATACGGATTTAAAGGAGTTTTTGCATTTTCGGGAAAACCAACAATCATATTTGCACCCCATGGATTACGACCAAAAATCCAATCTATCAATGCCGTTTCCATCTCGATATAACTACTGTCTTTTGTCATTGTTCGATAAAGTTTGCATTGAGTTGCTAGTGCAATAATCATATTATTGGAAGCAGGAACAAGCGGAACACCCACATTAAATGGATTTTCGGAAGCTCGTATTTTCATCCGCTGAATTCCACTGAGTATGTTTTGTGTAAACTCTTTTTGATAGCGGGGATTTTCAATTCCGGCAAGAACATAATGTCCTAAATTGATAAATGGATACCATTGATAATTTCGGGTAGTATCAGAACACATCCATGGCGAAATTGGTTCCATCCTTCCATAAGCTGCGGCATCAATCAGGTAATTGTTATTGTAAGTCAATCTATAGAGCTGTGTAGCAGCTAATTCCATATCGTCTGTCCAGTTGTCCTCTTCGTAAAATTGAGGTGATTTTCCCGGAGCTGACTGACAAACACCGGGTATTCTTTTGCCAAGTAAATATGCTTCAACTGCTTTAGTGCCTAAAGTATCTGCAAATTTGGGATAATATATTTTCATGACCTCGGCTCCCAAAGCAAATGCGGAGGCATACTTTCCGGCAACAGAAGCAATTCCTGTTGAGCGGTTTTTGTAATTAAATAATCCTTGAGGTTTACCGTTGGCAAGAAAAACCGGTCGTCGGTTACCTTCACCCCAACC
>JBMOHG010000418.1:0-3160 GCA_049317965.1 Paludibacter sp. | reverse complement strand
TTACAGCTTCACATTCTTCCTGAAACACTCTTATGGGTATTCCTTTGTTATAACACGTACATTCAAAGAAGGAAAAGAAATCCCAATCTTCTTTTTTTGATATGTAGGCTGTTGGAATATGTCTTAACACATTATTAATATTGTCATAATGAGTAGAATACCAATGATATGCTTCTGTAATTGAAATTCTGTTGTTCGACAACCTATGATCGTAAAGGATATTATATTTCAGCATTTTTGCTTTCAGCATAATTTCTAATCCCATTGCAACTACTTCTTTTGTTATTAGATCACCAACTGTTTTAACGTGAATCATTTTGTTCTCTGAATCAATTCTAAACGTATAATTCATTTTCTAATAATCAAAATTCTCACTTTTGTTTTTTCCTTTGTAGAAATGTACTTCTTTTGATTATTTCTAAATACCAATTTTATACTATGCAATTGACATGATATGTGAAATATATAATTTCTAAAAAAGTATCCATATTATTCATTTTATAACTAACCCATATTACTCTTGAACGGGTCATTAATAAAGAATTGCTGGTTAGAAGAGAATGTTGGATCTCCATCCGGATTAGCAGATTCTAATGCCAACGAAATCTCATTGTCCATTTTTATACATATTACATCGGGCGAACTGTAAGCTCTTTTTTTGGTCATCTTATATTTTTTTTTCATATTCTTATATTTTTATTTATCTTCATTTCCCTCTCCAGATAGGTATCGGGAGAGGGAAAAAAGCTTAGGTTTACTAATTGATAATAATTTTTTGAGTTGACTTACTTCCTGCAGTATTAACAGTAACAAAATAAACTCCCGAACCGAATGATTTACGAATCACGGTAATTGTTCCTGTTGTTGGCATACTTACAAGTTTCTGACCAATGGCATTGCATACAGTTACGATACCTACTTCGGCACTATTCTGATTGATAGTGATTTGATTGTTCGCATTCTTGTATACAAATATATTGACATTGTTTGCATTCGATAGGTTTGTAGCTACACCCGGTGCTCTGAATGCAATTACAAAACGGTCGGCAGTAGGAGTTGCATCTGCACTAAAAGTATAAGCAGTTCCATTTGTTAGGTCGAATTCAGTATTATTTTGCAGTTTATCAATCAGTATCACTTTGGTTTGTGCATCCACGTTACTAACTTCATTGGCCACTATACTGAAAGTGTTGTTTGTACCCGGACGGAAGCCCAACGCCACTTGTTTGTTGATTGCAAAATCGTTTAGGTGATTAATTACCAACTCCTGCGAGTCTGCCAAGGTATAAATTTCAGGAATGGCTGAATTGTCGTTACTCATTTTTTCAGCATCATAAGTATCAAATGCATCAGTAGCATTGGCATCAGCCACCAAAATGGCTTCATCGCTATTCGTACCATTCGATACCCTTAAACGTACTATCTGTGGTTCGGTAGTTTTTTGTGCAGGAGCTTTCAGTTTATTTGTTGGCCTGGTTATATCAGTGTTAGAGCGGGCAGCGTTAACAAATTTTAGCGTTGCCACATCGTTGTCGGCATTTACCTTTACCCAGAATGCCTGCATTGGTGCTATATATTGAGTTACCGCACCATTGTTATTGTTATTTGTTCCGGTAGTACCATCATACGTATCGAAAGTCATTGTACTTCCGGTGTAAACACGATACCAAATTGTAGAACGCAAATTATCTTTAGTATTTCCAGCATTTTTCCAATCCAAATACGAAGGATAAGGATTGCCCACCAAATTGAATCCACGTTTGCCGGCTGATGTACCAGTGCGTGTTACAGGTATTGTTACTTCACCGGTATTAAGCTTGGCGGTGTTTGAACCTGTACTGGTACTAAATGTATAGGCAGCATCCGCACCACCAATTTGAGTTACATATCCAACACCAGGAGTGAGTGCTGTGGCATTATCGCTGAATTGTGTTACATAACCCGGAACTGTTTCATCGTATCTTGTCATATTGTTCTTGTTTGGTGATACAAAAGCTACGTCGAATACAGCAGCTGTGGCAGCTGATACAGGACTTGATATATACCATAAACCACGTGTGGATGTTCCGGTTTTTCCGGTGAGCCACTGTTGTACACTGGCTGTACCGGTAACCGTTAAACCACCATCGGTATTTTCATCTACAAATGTACCGGTTCCGGTTGCATCGCTTTGAAGAGTAAGACTACCGGTTGTCAGGGTTTTTGAGCTATTTAGAGTCAGTTTAGCTCTCGGTGCTACGGTAACTGATTGAACAGCATTGGTCGCTCTATCTGCATTAAATTCACCCGCAGAAACAACCAAATCGCTGTTTGCCAAATCAGCTATTGTATAATCTGAGGCTTTGAAAATAGTTGCAGCATTATTCAACGTTAGTGTTGCGGCAGTAATAGTTCCTGTAGCCGAACCATTTGCCAAACTATAGTTAGCTGCCAAACCGCCATTAGTACCATTTGCTAAGGTGTACACAATAGTTGCTGATTTGCCTGTTCCTACATTTGCATCGGGATAAGTTCCTATGGCTGTATTCACTGTTACTGTTTCTGAACCTACAAAACCGGAGAGTGTACCAGCAGTTACAGTACCTGAATTGGCGCTGCCATCATATACTTTGGAAGCTATGGTAGCTGCTCCTATGGTTAAAGCTAATTTATTAATTACCCCTGTTGCTGGTGATGGTGTATAAGTAATATTGTAATTTGCAGTCTTGTCAGCATCACTACCATCTTTGATTGTCAAACCTGAAGGCGTCAAAACGTGATTAATGCCATAATTGTTATTATCATAGGTTTGCGTTGGAGCAAGGTTTACAACATCTCCACTTGCTAAAGCTCCAACAGTTGGAGTTCCGGCTGATGAAGTATTGTCATCATAAGTTTTGGTTGAGGCAACTCCTGTTACTTCTAAAGCTTTGGCAGCTACATTTAGTGTATAAGTTGTGGTTGCAGAAGTATAATTTCCAGCAGCAGTTAATCTAGCGGTAATTACAGCCGAACCTGTGGAAACAATTGTTACTTCACCTGTTGAAGCATTTACTGTTGCTACACCTGTGTTTCCACTTTCATAGCTTATTAAACCTGCTGAATTACTACTTGTTGCTAGATTGGTAAATGCAGCATCTCCATAGTTTTTGCTTACCGATGTGGCGGTGGCAAAAGCAAG
>JBMOHG010000417.1:0-3175 GCA_049317965.1 Paludibacter sp. | reverse complement strand
GCACCAATTGTAGGTGTAACTACCGGTGGTGCCACTGGTAATTGTGCGTTTGTAACACCAGGAGACATTGCTTCCTCAACGACTAAAGGTTTTCTGTATCAACGCCTGCCAACACCTTCTAATATCAGTACAGCTAAAACTTACCGACTGACGGTAAAACTAAAAGCGGGTTCAACCGGTGTGAAAGGAAATTTGTATATTAAAACCAGAGGCAATTCCACAGCTTCAAGTTCACCCTTTTTTGCAGTAAGAGCGGATTATGCGTCTGATAACTATGCATGGTGCAAATACATCAACGGTATTGCTACTTCCTGGACAGAGTACTCGCAAACTTTCGTATTTTCAAACTCAGTGTCTGGTTCTATCATATCAACTACCTCACCATCTTCACCTGCAGTGGCATTTACCGCAGCTGATTTGGATGACCTGATTTTCGGGTTTTATTCGACAGGAGGAACTGTCTATATTGATGATGTGCAATTAGTTGAAGATGCAACTATTACTGGAGCATCTACGGCATCTGCCTTTACGACAACCTACGGGACTGCTTCTGCTGCACAGACATTTTCAGTTTCGGGGAGTAAATTAACTGCTAATCTTATTGCTACCGCTCCAACAGGTTTTGAAGTTTCGAGTGGTGGAGCGTATGGTTCTACAACTTCTTTTACACAGACTTCAGGTAGTGCTAGTGGTACATTAAGTATTCGATTGGCAGCTACTGCCACTGTTGCGGGGAGTTATAACTTACAAAATATCGTTTTGTCAAGTACGGGAGCTACATCGGTCAATATCGTTACTGCGGCTAGTGGAAATGTCGTATCTGCTGCTTCAGGTTCACCAACCGGCGATAATCTGAATAATTCGGGCTTGTCTGATCCACAATTAGCGAATACCAATCTGACAATCAGTTCAGGTGAGTTCATTATCAACGATACAAAAACTGTTCTCTCGCTTACCGTTGCTCCTGGTGCCAAACTAACTCATAGTTCTGGGACTCTTACAGCTACAAATGGCATTACTCTCGAAAGCGATGCCACCGGAACAGCTACTTTGATGGATAGTTACACCGAACCAACTATAAATGCGACAGTAAAACAATATGTAACAGCCGGTCGGAACTGGTATATGAGTTCACCGTTAAATAATACGGCTGATTACTCTGTATTGAATAAAGGAAATTCGGTAGCGGAATACAACGAAACAACAGGTTTATGGCCAGAAGTAACAAGCGGCAATTTAACTCGTGGTAAGGGTTATGTGCAGGTTGCTTCGGCTACACAAGGCACTACTGGAACGGTTTCATTCAGTGGAATAACCAATTCAGGCAATGTTGCAGTTACATTAACAAATACTTTAGCTGGTGGAAAAGGCTTTAACCTGGTAGGTAATCCTTATCCTTCATACCTTAGTTGGTCAGCAGTAGCAGGTAATAGCATTAATACAAATGCCACAACTGGTGCCAAAATGCCAACAGGAACTATGTGGTACCGCACCATAAACTACAACAGTAAAAATGCGTGGGCTGCAACTACAGCTTACACAGCTGGCGATGTTATTTACAATGGTACTCGTTTTTATATAGCTACTTCTACCGGTACTTCGGGTGCAACTGCACCAACCGGTGGAGTTGGAACTACAGGCATTTCGGATGGTGTTGTAACTTGGGATTATGCAGGTTCTATCTATGTTTTTGCAACTATTAGTTTAGACGGTACGGCAACTCCTTCGACCGTTAGTAATCTGATACCACCCATGCAAGCATTCTGGGTGAAAAGTAATGGTGGAACGCTAACATTCACAAACTCCATGCGTTCGCACGAATCAGTGAGTAATAAACTGAAAGCTCCAAAAAACACTGCCAATGAAATGCCTTTGGTACGACTAAGTGTAACTAATGGAGCCAGTGCCGACGAAGCGGTAATTTATGCAAGTACAAACGCAAGCAATACTTTCGATGCTTATGATGCACCAAAATACTTTAATCTCGCTGGTTCGAACCAACCCGAAATTTACACACAGGCAGGAAACGAAAAACTGGTCATTAACGCCATGAATGAACTAAGTCAGGGAACCGAAATTCCATTGGGTTTTGCCACCGAAAAAGGCAATAACTTTACTATTTCTGCTTCGGAATTGAAAAACTTTGGTTTGGATATGAAAGTAATGTTAAAGGATAAACAACAAAACACTGAATTTAATCTGACAAACGGTCAGGCTTACGAATTTAGCTCTGATGTTGTGAACGATGCTAATCGTTTTAGTGTAATTTTCCGTTCTTTAGGTTCAACAACAGGTCTAAATAATACCGAAAAGCTAAATGCACAGGTATTTGTAAACGCAGCAAATCAAATTACCATTATTGCTCCTGAAAAAGCTACTTATAGCATTTACAATACAGTCGGACAACTAATAGAAAAGTGTATTGTAAACTCAAAACTGCAAACTGTAAACTGTAAACTAAATTCAGGCGTTTATTTTGTTGAGCTATTGTTAAATGGTCAGAGTGAAATTCAAAAAGTAATCATCCGTTAATATAAAATAATATGAAAACCATAAAAATAACCACAGAAAAACGGATATATAATAGTCCAGAAATAGAATTGATTAAGTTAGATAATGAAATATCGTTGGCATTGCAATCCGCACCACCTGATGGGCCTGGAGAAAATATCATGTTTGGGTCAAATACCCCTGAGTATTTTAATAATTATCCGTTTAAAAGTAATATTGGTTAGTCATATATTGATTAAAAAGGATACTTTTTCTAAATTATATATTTCACATATCATGTCAATTGCATAGTATAAAATTGGTATTTAGAAATAATCAAAAGAAGTACATTTCTACAAAGGAAAAAACAAAAGTGAGAATTTTGATTATTAGAAAATGAATTATACGTTTAGAATTGATTCAGAGAACAAAATGATTCACGTTAAAACAGTTGGTGATCTAATAACAAAAGAAGTAGTTGCAATGGGATTAGAAATTATGCTGAAAGCAAAAATGCTGAAATATAATATCCTTTACGATCATAGGTTGTCGAATAACAGAATTTCAATTACAGAAGCATATCATTGGTATTCTACTTATTATGACAATATTGATAATGAGTTAAGACGTATTCCAACAGCCTACATAGCAAATAAAGAAGATTGGGATTTCTTTTCCTTCTTTG
>JBMOHG010000416.1:0-3184 GCA_049317965.1 Paludibacter sp. | reverse complement strand
TAAATACCAAGAATATCAGCAGCAGTTACATTTGTTACCGGTATCAGTATCGAGTCGGTTAACTCACTTCCCCTTGGCTGACGTTCTACCCACAACTCTCCCGAAACAAGCAGGGCAAAAGCCACTACTTCGTCAGTAGGTTTGTTGAGTTCGTTTTTCAGCGAAGGAGTATACCTTACGGTAATTCCTGTTTCATCGAGTACAGCTTCCATAACAATTACTTTCGATATCGAACCGTTGGAAACGATAAGACTGGAGTAATCAATTACGGATACATCACCCGATTTGTCAATAGCCTTTGGCATATTGGCAGCCATAAAAGCTGTATATACCGAAGTGTTAGCGGGGCGTTGAATAAATCCTTCTGCAGGAATACTACCCAACGCAGGGTACAAATCCACAATCATTTTAAAACCATCACGCTGTTTTACCTGCGCTTCGGTTTTAGCGTCCTTGCGACTGAACGCTTTCGCCCGTACGATGTTTTGAGAACCCAATGACGAAGTAACAAAGTTACCCACCGTGCCGGACATTTTTCCGGTCATAGGATTCTGGCTGGTTGCCATCTTTTTTAAAGATCTTTGTCTTCGGAATAAAGGGCCCTTTTCTTCTTGTTGACGTTGCAAAGATAAAGTGAATATTTACACAAAACAAGAGATGCAAACTCTGCAAATATCTATATATGTGCATTTTACATCTCATTGCATCAGGTTGCATCACCTTGCATAAAGTGACCTGAAAAGTTTAACCTATTGTTAACCTATTTGTAAATGCAAATTAACCTATTTAGGGGCTGCTGAAAATTATGAATAACCACAAAGTGGTTAATCTGCCTGCCAAAGGCGGGGTTGAATAGCCCCGAATAAAAATCAGGGTTGATGATTTACAAAAATGACAGAACCCGGATAGGTGTGCTGTAAAAAATTCGCAATTGATAGAAAAATATCCTCGTTCCATTTTTATTGTTGAAGCTATTCTAATTCACCAAACAAAATTAAAGAATTGAACGCGGATTTACGCTGATTAAGCGGATAAGACGGATTTTCCTATTTAAGACGGATTTAAAATTGACTTTGTCAATTGATTTTAAGAGAAAAATCAAAAATGCCCCGTTACTCGGGATGTATCACTTGCATTTTTTCTTATCAGTTTTTTAATCCGCTAAATCCGCGTATTCCGTCAATACGGAACGTCGAAATACTCCGTCCGCGTTCAATTAATTTTTCTCTTTTGGGGACGAAGTTTTAAAAGATATGTAGTTAATTTTTTACACCCCACCGGATAGGGTTCAACATGTATATGATGCTGTAATTGAATCCAGCAGTTTATCCCGATTGTTCGGGAGGATTTTTAGAATGCAATATGAAAAGCACGTGCAAGTAAAAAGTTGGTTTCTGAAGATTAAATAAACTCCACCGTGTCTGGTGGAGCTTTTTAGTTATTATTTTTACTAATGGACGATGTCAAACATTATATTTTTGTTTTGCAGAAAATGAGTGGGAAGATATTTTATGTGCTTCCGTATTTAAATTTTTTAGCTCTGTTTGGGATTCATAATAACTTCTGAAAACAAATATACAGTGTACGAAAATACTGGTTTATACACCTTTTTCTATTTCAATGTTTTGTAACATTGCCATTTTTACCCTGTTACAATTTGATTAATTTTGTCTTCTACTATTGGCTGACGTTCAGTGATTATCAATGGATGGATATGTGCTGAAAGAATTTCGCTATAATTTGAACTATTGCATAATTTAAGTAATTGCATTTGAAGAAACAATCTTATTTCTGGAAGCGTATTTTTCACCTCATCCACTATGTTTGTTCTATTATCAATAATGTATATAATATCTTCAAAATCATGGCTTGTTCGATAATCTGTCCCTCTATTGTTAAAGGCTTCAAATTTAGTAGCTAAATAGCATGGAGCCGGTAATATCTGGATTTCTTCATCAATTGCTTTCACAGACCACAAATCGGAAAACCCAAATTTGTACCATTTATTTGCCGGACCCAACTGACCGTCTTCTGCAGGCATTATATCTACCGGAATATCTTTGTATTTATAACTACATATTGAATGACCAAAAGGGTCGGGTTGAAACCCAAGTTTGGATAATTTTTCTTGAATCTGAACCCATTTTCCTAAATTTATTATATTTAAGGTCATATCAATATCAGCAGTTGGTCTAATTTCATCAGCAGCCGGATCGTCTGTATATAAACTGACAACAGCACCACCTACAAATACCACTTGATTTTTCAAATCTTTTAATGCCCGAGCAACTTCGGCTACAACACTTAAATTTATAGTTCTATTCTCCATCTAAAATCCGCTTTTTCAATTCTTGAATTGCCAACTCTTTTTCTCGAACTCTTCCCACTCTAATGGCATCTACCAACGCAAGTAATTCATATAAAACCACATCTGCTTTTATTGCTACTGTTACCGATGGATATAAAGGCAAAATACTTTGACCTCTTAATGTACCAGTACCAGATGGCCAAACGTAATGTTCTTCACTTTGAATTACAGCATTCATAGGTAATGCCGAATGTGCAGTAGGCACTCCTCTTACCAATGCGCCTGGCTGTTGTGGGAACACATATCTGATACCATATTGTAAGAATTCCATCAAGGCCAATCTGCTCACCTTTTTGCCGGAAGCATCTAATAAACCAGCATATTTTGAGCGCATTAACGATTTACTCACTTCTGATTGACTGATGTGTAATGACTCCGCCAAAGTGCTTTGGAACCAATCAGTATGGCCCAAAGCTATTATTTTGAGTAAAATAACTACATCTTGCGGACTAATTATTTGCTGTTGTGCTTTCATGTTTTTCAGATTGTACATTTATTGTCTTATGGAACTTGCAAAACAAAATTTATCCGGTAAGCAATTGGGAGCATTTGTGTAGCAAAGTGGTTTTAAATGTGTCCTGTTCCTTTCACATTCTCATATTCCATATTAGAATATGCAAAATTAGTACATATTTATCTATAAACCTACAAATTATCAAAAAATATTCCATATTGGAATATAGAATATGTGATTCAGCAGAACGCAATCATAAAAAAACAATGTCTATGTTATATTGTTCTTTTAAATTTTAGGAGTATAATACTTGCATTTTATGTTGGAAAATAAACATATAAAACTGTCTTAGCCCCCTAATT
>JBMOHG010000415.1:0-3190 GCA_049317965.1 Paludibacter sp. | reverse complement strand
TTATTATTCCTTTATTCCTCACCAATATTTCATTAACGTTTTTCTTGATAATTTTTGCGTTAAATCTTTCATTCATAGCTATTTTTACGAAATTATCTTTTGGCAATGTAGCTGAACTTAATTTCAGAAAATCGTTCATCAGTATCAACCTTTACATGATGATTTTCATGATAATGCTGATTATTTACCATCTCACAGTTTCATAAAAAATTAATCGATTGTTTTTTTGAAACTAAAAGCAAATTTAGTTTGATCAATTATATTCAAAGATGATTATTACCAGCTAATGATTATCTTTGCACTATGTTACAGAATTTTATCGCTTCAAGTATAAAGTCTCAACTTCCTTTTGAGCCTACTGAACAGCAATCCAAACTAATAGATGAGCTTGGCATTTTTTTAATGTCAACTGATAAAGACAAAGTTTTTTTGTTGCGGGGTTATGCCGGAACTGGAAAAACTTCGGTAGTTAGTGCGTTGGTGCGAGCATTGAATGAATTAAAACAAAAAACCATTTTACTTGCCCCAACTGGTCGTGCTGCCAAAGTTATCGCCGGATATTCCGGTTATCCGGCTTTCACTATTCATAAAAAGATTTATCGTCAGAAATCAATGTCCGAATTTCGGTTTCAACTAGGCGATAATCTGAGCACTCACACCCTTTTTATTGTGGATGAAGCATCCATGATTTCAAACACCGGAACCGAAACTGCTTTTGGATCAGGACGATTACTTGATGATTTGGTTCAATTTGTATATAGCAGTGACGGTTGTAGTTTATTGTTGTTGGGCGATACAGCACAATTACCACCGGTTATGCAACCACATAGTCCAGCATTAGAACGTGATAAACTGCTTGGGTACGGATTGAAAGTGCATGAATTTACACTTACACATGTGGTGCGTCAAGCTTTGGAAAGTGGGATTTTACACAATGCAACATTATTACGGCAACTGCTTATTAAAGAAAAAACGACTGAATTTCCACAATTCGAATTAACAGGATTTTCTGATATCCGAAAACTAAATGGGATGGAACTGATTGACGAAATTCAGCGGTCGTACGATGGAGTGGGAGTGGAGGATACAATTGTTGTGACCCGTTCTAATAAGCGTGCAAATATCTATAATAATGGTATCAGGGCACGGGTGATGATGAAAGAAGATGAGTTAACCAATGGTGATTTACTTATGGTGACACGTAATAATTATTTTTGGAATAAACCATATAAGGAAATTGATTTTATTGCCAATGGCGATATTTTACAAATTGTAAGGGTAAAAAAGCATTATGATATGTACGATTTTCGTTTTGTAGATTTGACTTTACGTTCACTTGATTACGATTGGGAAATTGATGCGCGTGTGTGGTTAGATGCCTTGCAGTCCGATTCGCCAACTCAAATGACTGAATTAAACAATAAATTATTCCAGGCAGTATGGGAGGACTATCCCGAGATTACAACAAAACGTGAAAGGATGAAGAAAGTGCTTGATAATGAATTCTATTGTGCTCTTCAGGTGAAATTTGCCTATGCTGTTACTTGTCATAAAGCACAAGGTGGGCAGTGGAAAAAAGTATTTGTAGATCCTGGACAAGTAGCAGATGAGCAGTTGAATAGCGATTTTTATAGATGGTTATATACTGCACTTACCAGAGCAACAGAAACTGTGTTTCTTGTAAATTTCCCCGAAACTGCTTTTAAAATCAAATAAAAATCTATGATTCAACGTTTAAGAAAAAATACTATCTTTGTTTATCGTTATGGAAATTCAGAATTCTATTTCCATAAAAAATAAATCACAACATTCATGAAGATTAGATTATTCATCTTATTCATTATTATACCACTATTTATTTCTTGCGAAGCAGATATAAATTTAAATAATATATCTACCGAAGTGGGTTTTGAACCAGGTATAATTGTGCCTCTGGGTGGCGTAAATGTAAATCTTGGCGATTTAATTAAAACTTACGATAATGGTAATTATGTTGTAAAAGATAGTACTCAAATAATTTTTCAAAGTTCAGATTCATTGAATTTTAAAGCTCCAAAAATTGATTTGTTACAAAACTCAAAATCACTAATAAAATCCATTTATTTATCACCCTCCGGAACATTTACCTTCCCCAAAAATACAAATATTCCCGAAGTTGTAAATAAAGATACTTTCAATCTTGGTATAAATAAAGATACCACACAAAATAGGATTGACAGTATAAAAATTTCATCAGCAGTGTTGGGAGTTAAAATTTCAGTAAATAGTTTAGCAATAAACCCATCAAATTTGTCAATTACACTTGAATTTCCTGTTGAAAAAATGCGTAAGGAAGATAATTCTTCTACAACATTGGTTATTAAACCTTCAGCATTTAATTCAATGCAAAATATTTCAATCAATAATGTTGTGCTCAATACCAGAGCTGGCACATCAGGAATTCCATTGGTAATTAAATTACAAGCAAAAACAGGAAATTCTCCAATTACTGTTACGCCTGATTCGAGAATTGATATAGAGCTTCAATTTAATTCATTAAACTGGAGCGTAGTGTATGGTAAATTCGATCCTTCCAATTTTTTGTTGGATGCTACCGAAATTCCATTAAATTTAGGAAGTAGCTTTAAAAATGGGACTTTTAATTTTTCAAATCCGCAAATAGACATTTCGGCAGTGAGTAATATTGGTATGAAACTTGGGTTTCGATTGGATTATTTAAAAGCTATTTCGGGTAATAAAACTGTAGATGCTGTTTTTAAAGACAGTAAAACTTATACACAGTTTTTTGAAAATAAACCAAAAACACCGGGTGATACAGCTCATATAAATCTACCAATTTTTGATAAAGCTTTTGGTCAAACTGATAAATTAATTGAGATAAAACCAGATGTTTTAAAGTATAATTTCACATTATTGAGCACTAATGAGCCATCGAAGTACCCCAATTTTATAACTCAGGATGGAAATATAAATATTAGTTTCAAAACCAAAATCCCAATTGAATTCAATTCGGGAACTTATTTCGAGTACAAAGATTCAATTCCTAATGCTTTTAAAATCGTTGCCGATGCCGTTGACAAGTTTAAAATCCCGTATACCGATTCTACCACAATTGAATCGGCCTCTCTGGTTCTTAACATAAGTAATGGACTTCCAATTCATACTATATTATCAATCACTATTTTCGATG
>JBMOHG010000414.1:0-3193 GCA_049317965.1 Paludibacter sp. | reverse complement strand
TACCAAACACCCATCAACAAAGAAGCAAAACGCAATGGTGCTAACTTATTTACCATCGATAACCCAATAGGCGATAACATCAATTCGCCCATGGTATGAATAAAGTATAAACCCGTTAACCAAAGAATACTCACTTTTACTCCGGGTTCAATATCTTTAACTCCCAATGCAATAACCAGATAACCCAAAGCCAAAAAGAATAATCCCATGGCTTGTTTTACCGGAGATGCTGGATCCATATTTTTTTTGCCCAATTGAATCCATAAATTTGAAAATACCAACCCCATAAGTACAATAAAAACAGGATTGAAGGATTGAAAGAAACTAGCCGGCATTGTCCAGCCAAAAATATCACGATTTGTTTGTTCATCAGCAAAATAGGTAAGCGAAGCACCGGCTTGCTCGAATGCTGACCAGAAAAAGATGACAAAAAATGCTATGATATAAATTACCCAAATACGTTCTCGTTCAATTTTTGTAAGCGATCTGTCGGAAATCACATAAGCCGGAATGATAATACATATAGAGAAAATGATAGCACCTATTAGATCAAAATCCATTGCAAAACGAAAAACTCCAAACAAAACAATGCCACCAATTGCCCAAGCCAGAAACTCAAATATATTTTGCTTTGAACTTTTTTCGGGAGCTGCTTCCTTTTCCGATTTATGAATATCCATTTTTCCAGCCGCTTCCACTCCCAGTTGTTCTCCGTTTGGCCCTATCAGATATTTACTTTTCCAACCAATAAACAATATCAAACTAAGCAACATACCGATGGCTGCAACTAAAAAACCGTATTTAAAATCGGCTGGGTTGCCGGTATCACCAAAAAAGCCACAAAGCAATGGAGCAATAAATGCACCCACATTTACGCCCATGTAAAATATGGTATATGCCGAATCGAGCCTTTTATCGCCGGGTACATATAAACTGCCAACTATAGTGGTAATATTTGGTTTAAAAAATCCATTTCCAAGTATTAATGTTGCTAATCCACTGTACATTAACCATCGTGATAATTCGCCACTTTGGTAATACAACGCACTACTGAACATAAATAATTGTCCGATAATCATAAGAATAGCGCCCCATAAAATCGATCGCCGCATTCCCAAATACCGATCAGCTACATAGCCGCCAATCAATGGTGTTAAGTACACTAATCCGGTGTAGTTGCCATAAATGGTGGATGCTAACTCTTTGTCCATCAACAAAGCTTTTATCAAATAAAGTGTGAAAAGTGCACGCATACCATAATAGCTGAATCGCTCCGACATGGCAGTTGCAAATACAAAGTAGAGTCCTTTCGGATGACCTATTTTTGGTTCATTTGTAGTCATATTATTTATCTGGTTTTATATAATTCAATTGTTACTTTTTCTACTTTTCCTCCCAATGGTGGGTTAAGTTTCGAAAGTTTTACTTCCAATTTCTGTATCTGTGGAAATTCAGAATAAACACTATTCAGTATTCGTTGTCCTACATGTTCAATAAGTTGCGACGGAATATCAATTTCTTTTTTTACCACATCATAAACCAATTGATAATTGAGTGTATGCTCTAAATTATCGGTTTGTCCGGGAAGTTCGGTATCAAGCTCCATTATAACATTTACAATAAATATATTGCCAAGTTGTTTTTCATGTTCCAGACAGCCATGATAGGCATGGAACTCCATGTTTTCGAGAGTTATTTTTGACATATAAGTTTCATTATTATTTTTTCCTCCAAATACTTACTTCACTAATTCGCTGTTCGCTGATGCGTGACGATTTACGCAGTGTTTGCGCTAAATCGAAAGGTTTGTTTTCCAAGGTAAAATGTTCGTTCAATAAAAAACATATACCATCAAACGATGATACCGGTTCACCATCTTTTTTGAAACCGCCCGGCCAATGTTCCCGTTTCACCTCGTGATGTTCCCATTCGTAAGTGCTGGCTATAATTAAGACTCCATTTTCATTTAATCGCTCGTGAATATTCTTCAAAAATAAAATCGGGCATATCAATTCTTCCAGTAAATTGGGTATAATTATCAAATCATATCCACTATAATTTGGTTTCAAATTATTGGCATCGGCTTGCATAAAAAGGATATTGTCTTTCCCCGATTCTAGACCAAAGTCACTTAAAACCACATCTCTGTAGAATACTAATTCGCACTCATCTTTAACTATATACCGTATAAAACCTTTTTCCTGAAGTTGTATGGGAAGTCGAATAAAACGTGCAGAAAAGTCGAGAGCCGTCACATTTTCGAAAACCTTTGCAAGTTCAAACGCCATACGACCGGTATCGGTATTTAAGTCGAGAACTTTCAAGTCTTTTTTGCCGTTCACTGCATCAATGGCCACTTTTGCCAATTGTACCTGAAAACTTTGATCAGAAGTTGTTCCCCAATTGCTTTCGCATGAATTGGCAACTTCAACATCCATTTCATATTCATCGTTATGAATTTTAATTGGCGTTTCGGACTGTATAATTCTGAAACCGGCATGTTGGTAAAAATGACGACGAAAAGCATAACGTGCATCACGAATGGCTTCATTCCCGGTTGAAATCCACGAACCACCTTTTATCAAATTGTGTTTTCCATCAAAAGTCGGAGTGGAAAAATCATCGTAAATTGGGTGAACTTTAAATCCGGCATAACCCGTAATTGGCGTTTCTGTCCATTGCCAAACATTTCCGATTACATCAAAAAAATCACCGGTTCTAAATTTATCTACCGGGCAAGGCGATGCAAAGTGCTCAAGGTTGATATTTCCGGGTGCAGTTTCCCATTCCAATTCGTCAGGGATATTGCAAATTTCGGTCAATCTAATCCATTCGGCTTCGGTTGGCAGGCGGAAAGTTTTACCTTCTTTAGCAGTTTTCCAATCACAAAAAGCCTTTGCCTCGAGGCAATTGACTTCTGCCGGCCAATTCCATGGCATCGGAATTTCTTCGGCAACTAATCTTAAACTGAAAATATTCTCTTTTTTTATCCAGAAAAGTGGCATTTCGGCTTGTTTGAATGTACACCAATTCCATCCTTCTTCAGTCCAGTACGACTTGTTTTTATATCCTCCATCGGTCACAAATTCAAGATATTCTTTATTTGAAACCAAGAATTTTGAGGCTTTAAAATTGTCAACATTTTCGGTATATTTACCATATTCGTTGTCCCACCCATAAAGCGCATTGTCAT
>JBMOHG010000413.1:0-3201 GCA_049317965.1 Paludibacter sp. | reverse complement strand
TAATTTTATTGATTGCTTTCCTTATTGGATTTATTTTGCCAATATTGGTTATTTATATTCGCGATTTATTGCGTTATCAGGTTGAAAATAAAGAAGAATTGGAATCCATGTCCGAAGTTCCTGTTTTGGGCGAAATCCCACGTAGTGATCAGACAGGTAATATAATTATTCGTGAAAACAGTACCAATCGATTTACCGAAATGTTCCGTTTGTTACGTACTAATTTATTATTTGTTTTGAACAATCCTGATAAAAAAGTTATCAATGTTGTGTCGAGTGTAGGGGGCGAAGGGAAAACATTTATCAGTATCAATTTGGGTGTGAGTTTGGCGATGCTTAACAAAAAGGTACTGATTATAGGACTCGATGTACGTAAACCAAAATTAGCTGAATACTTGAGTATGGATAATAATAGTGGTATTACGTTATATCTACTTGGAAATTCAGACAATAAAAATTTAATACGTCCTTCAGGTATTCATGCTAATTTATCAGTAATTACTGCTGGTCCAGTACCACCAAATCCCAACGAATTAATGGCTGTTCCATTGTTGGATGAGTTAATCGCAGACTGTAGAGAAAAATACGATTATATTATTTTAGATACGGCACCATTAGGAATTGTTTCAGACAGTTTCTCGCTTAACCGCTTTGCAGATGTAAGTTTATATGTAGTTCGTGCTGATTATACACCGAAAAAAAATATAGAAGATGCAACAAAACTATTCTTAAACAAGAAAGTGAAAAATATGTATTTTGTATTGAATGCATCCGATATTCATAAAGTAGCTTTCCGTTATGGTTATGGCCAAAAATATGGTTATGGATATGGAAATAAATATGGCTATGGGTATGGATATGCTGAAGATAAAGGTGATAAGAAGTAAGATATAGGTAGTCATAAGATTTTTGAATTTCGTCCTGAATTAAGTTTATATAATCGTAATCTTATTTCAGGACGATTTATTTTACAATTCTCATTAAAAGGCATTATAATAATAAGAACTAAAGTTTCAAATTCTAAACAGGTCTGTTATCAGTATTTTTCTTTCTCTGCCAACTAATTCCAATAAAATTGAGTTTTTTGACTACTCGGGTTATTTTCCGTACCTTTGCACAAAATCGTATTCCGTCAAAGTGAAAGTTTGAACTTGTGAAAGAAGAACGGAAACATGTATTATTCTATGACATTTGATAAATTAGATCTTATTGAGCCGATCTTAAACGCTCTTAAAACAGAAGGTTATACCACTCCAACTCCAATTCAGGCAATTTCAATCCCAATAGTACTAAAAGGTAAAGATTTATTAGGTTGTGCACAAACAGGAACCGGAAAAACGGCTGCTTTTGCTATTCCAATTCTACAACAACTATATATTGCTAAAGGAAATGATAAATCACCTCGAAAGATTAAAGCTTTAATTGTAACTCCAACTCGTGAATTAGCCATACAAATTGGTGAAAGTTTTACAAGTTACGGTTGTAATACTGGTTTACGCCATACTGTTGTATTTGGTGGTGTTCCTCAAAATCAACAAGTTCATCCACTTAAAATGGGTGTTGACATTTTGGTTGCGACTCCCGGTCGATTACTCGATTTAATTAATCAGGGATATGTAAAACTGAATGATTTAAGTATTTTTGTGCTCGATGAAGCCGATAGAATGCTTGATATGGGTTTTATACACGATGTGAGGAAATTGATTAAACTTATTCCTGCAAAGCGTCAATCATTATTCTTTTCTGCCACTATGCCCGAAACCATTCGTGTTTTGGCAAGTACTATCCTGACTAACCCCGAAGAAGTGGAAGTTACACCGGCATCCACAACAGCTGAAACTGTTGCTCAGGAAATGTATTTTGTTGATGCTGAAAATAAGAAAGATCTTTTGATACACGTTCTGAAAGATAAGTCAATAGCAACCGCATTGGTTTTTACGCGTACAAAACATGGTGCTGATAAAGTTCAACGTTTTTTGACTAAAGCTCATATTAAGGCAGAAGCCATTCATGGCAACAAATCTCAAAACGCACGTCAAAATGCATTGCGAAATTTTAAAGACCGCACAACCCGTGTGTTGGTTGCAACTGATATTGCTGCACGTGGTATTGATATTGATGATTTAAATCTGGTTATAAATTACGAAATTCCGAATATTCCTGAAACATATGTTCACAGAATTGGACGAACGGGTAGGGCTGGACTAGAAGGAAAAGCCATTTCTTTCTGTGATGCTGAAGAACGTGAGTATTTGAAAGATATACAAAAGTTGATTTCAATTCGCATTCCACTGGTCAATGATCATCCTTTTCCTGCTGAAAATATACCTTCAGAAGGAAAAGGAAAACCAAAACCTAAAGTGCAACAAGCGCGTCCAAAAAATCCGAATAAGCCCAAAATTAATCATTCACGTACTCCGATTAGTAAACTGAATAATTCAAATACTCTTGATACTGATAATGGTATAAGAAAAATTGATATTACTCCTCGTAGATCCGATAGCTCTTCAAGAAAACTTGATAATAGTCCAAAGAAATATTGGGGTAGATAGAAAACTATTTCAAATTGTTTTTGAAATTACTTGTTTTTTTGTTTGGTGACGATTACCTTTTCAATGTAATCTCTTTAGTAACACCATCAATTGTAACAGTTGCTTTGTTGTCTTTTGTACCATCACCATAATCAACCAAAACCGTTTTGTTCTCGGAAGTAATTAATACTGAGCCTTGTGTGAAGAATGGATAACCACCAGCTATAATTAATGGATTTGTTTCGTTGATTGTTTTAGTATATGCAACACCTTTTGCATTAACGCCGTTTGAACCACCACTTATTGAATACATATCATCCCAATAAATTAATGGAGTGCTATTATTGTCAATGCGAGTACGTGTGCGATTTGAATTCCAAATTACCTTTGTTCCATCAGCTCTTACTATTGTGTCTTTTGCAATAATAGTCCAGCTAGGTTTGCCCGCAGTTTCACCATTGTAAGTCACTGTTTTAGAACCAAGTAATGCATTGTCGTTCACGAAGAAATCAGAAAATGTGAAAGTGCGTGTGGAATTTGCAATAGTCATTCTATTGCTTACCACAATGATAATCACACCTTTTAGAATATTTCCACGTTTTCCGGTTATACCAGTAGTCCCAAAATCAACAGTGATTGTTTTTGGATAAACATTGCCGGCATTATTAAC
>JBMOHG010000412.1:0-3235 GCA_049317965.1 Paludibacter sp. | reverse complement strand
ATCATTTGAAAGTGCTGGCCGAACATCCTGAAATGATTTCGGACATGCCATGGGTTTGCGGTGGCTGCTCTTCGGAATGGGGTTTCAGCGAAGGTTCGCAACCGTTGGGTATATTCCGTCCGGTAGTGCTTGAAGTGACTGATAATGTTCGTATTGAGCCTTTTGGCATTCATGTTTGGAATAATGATAAAGCTGATTCTCTGTTTATTGAAACCGAAGTAAAGAATTATTCTACACAAAGTGCCGAAATTGAAGTAGTGAATAAGCTGAATAACGATGACGGTAATGCTATTTTTCGTCTGGCTGAAAAAGTAACGCTGAGAGCCGACGAAACCAAAATCATCCGCCAATCATCGCCAGTATCAAATCTTATCCGCTGGAGCATCGAAAAACCCTATTTGTACAAACTGGCTTCGATGATTAAACGCGGAAATAATGTTACCACCGACGAAATGACAACACCTTATGGCATTCGTACCATTAGTTGGCCGGTGAAACTAAACGATGGTGACGGTCGTTTTTACATTAACGGCGAGCCAACTTTTATCAACGGTACATGCGAATACGAACATCAGTTTGGGCAATCTCATGCATTTTCGGATGAGCAAATTGCTTCGCGAATAAAACAAATTCAATCGGCTGGATTCAATGCATTTAGGGACGCACACCAACCACACAACCTCGAATATCAGAAACTACTCGACGAAAAAGGAATGCTATACTGGTCTCAGTTTTCAGCACATATTTGGTACGACACTCCTGAGTTTCGAAGCAATTTCAAAACCTTACTTCGTCAATGGGTCAAAGAACATCGCAACTCACCTTCTGTGGTAATGTGGGGATTGCAAAACGAGAGTGTGCTGCCCAAAGATTTTGTCGAAGAGTGTAGTAATATTATTCGCGAAATGGACCCAACAGCACAAAATATGCGTGTAATTACTACTTGCAACGGAGGTGAAGGAACAGATTGGAATGTAGTGCAAAATTGGAGCGGAACTTATGGTGGAAAATTAGAAAATTACGGTCGCGAACTAGCACAAAAAGACCAATTGCTGAATGGCGAATATGGAGCATGGCGCAGTCTTGGTTTCCACACTGAGCCGGCTGCTTTTGATATGAATGGAAAATGGAGCGAAGATCGTGCATGCAAGTTGCTGGAAACAAAAATAAAACTTGCCGAACAAGCCAAAGACAGTGTTTGCGGACAGTTCCAGTGGGTTTTCAGTTCGCATGACAATCCTGGTCGTCGTCAGCCCGATGAAGCGTTCCGCACTATTGACAAAGTTGGACCATTTAATTACAAAGGCCTGCTTACTCCCTGGGAAGAGCCGACTGATGCTTATTACATGTATCGCGCCAATTATGTGTCGGCAAAAAAAGATCCGATGGTGTATATCGTTTCTCACACTTGGCCGGATAGATTTGCAGAACGTACCCGTGCAACGATTGAAGCCTACAGCAATTGCGATAGTGTAAAGTTATATAACGATGCTATTGACTCGGTATATTTGGGTAAAAAGAAAAATAATGGCCCTGGTACGCATTTTATGTGGGAAAATCGCGATGTACATTTCAATGTGCTTCGAGCCGTGGGTTATTACTCAGGAAAAGCAGTGGCAGAAGATGTGATTGTGCTGAATAATCTGGAAAAAGCACCACATTTTGATGCGCTTTTTGTGAGTGAGAGCGTGACTTGGAGTCACACTCTCACTAAGGGAGAACCAAACTACAATTACCTCTACCGTATCAATTGTGGTGGAGATGAGTACAAAGATGCGTTTGGACAAATCTGGATGAAGGACGACACGACTTTTTCACGCTCCTGGGCTGCTGATTTTAAAGAACTGAATCCATATTTGGCAAGTCAGAGTGTTACAAACGATCCAATACGTGGAACACGTGATTGGAGTTTGTTTGGTCATTTCCGTTTTGGACGACATAAACTGAACTATCATTTTGCAGTGCCAGATGGTAATTATCGCGTAGAGCTTTACTTTATTGAGCCTTGGCATGGAACAGGAAGTGGCATAGGAACAGATTGCGAAGGATTGCGTATCTTTGATGTGGCAATGAACGATTCTGTTGTGCTGAACGACCTCGATATTTGGGCTGAAAGTGGTCATGATGGCGTTTTGAAAAAAGTGATTTATGCCAATATAAAAGGTGGCAAATTAGAAATTTCATTTCCGGAAGTGAAGGCAGGACAAGCAGTGATTTCAGCGATTGCTATTGCGACCACAAATAAAAATATAAAAATAACCAGACAAAAAGAAACAAATTGGAGTTGGGCTGAAGCCGTTAAAAATGTAATGGAAAAAACACCAAAAGAAATGCTTCCAGAAGACAAAAATGTACGCACAAGTATTTCTTACGAAGCCGAAAAAGCTTTATTAAAGGGGAAATTTGATAAAATAAGTATTAAAAACAAAGAAGGAATTCGCTTTAATTCAGGACTTGAAAGTACAATTCAGTGGACATTTACAACCGGACTGGCACAAATTTATGCATTGCGTTTCAATTATATGAACACAAGTGGAAAACCAATAAAAGCGCACTTTAAATTAATAGCTGCTAACGGAACTCTGTTGAAAAACGATGAAATCACTTTTCCTGAAACCGCCGAAAAATGGAAACAAATTAGCAGCACTACAGGAAACTATATAAATGCTGGTATTTATAACGTGATTATAACTGTAGAAAACTCAGATGGATTGGCTTTCGAATCATTGGAAGTTCAATGATAATTAATGACTAAACAATTGCTTAACTGATTACAATTTATTAAAAATCACGTCATATGAGTAATAGTAAATACCACCCGTAGAATTCGGAAATCGCATTATTGTTTAAAAAAGGAAAAGAATGGAACGCGGATAAACGCTGATATAGCGGATTAAAAAACGGATTTTAATTATCTCCCTTTGGTCGCTGACCGTTGGTTCCGATAAATCGGAATGATTATTTATAACTTAGGTATTATCAGTCATGTTTACATGACTTTAATCAATTTTAAATCCGTTTAAATGATATCCGTTTTATCCGCTTAATCCGTAAAATCCGCGTTCTATTCTTTTTTAATTATACGACGTTTTATTTTGTCCATTATTTAATTATCTCATTTTATATTTATTCTTTTTAAAAATCAATAACTTAGAAATAATGCTTCAATCAAAAAAAAATCGTAACTACTCAGCACATCTAAATTGATGATACTGAATATTTTAAGATTTTGGTG
>JBMOHG010000411.1:0-3242 GCA_049317965.1 Paludibacter sp. | reverse complement strand
TATTTACAAGCTGGAATATTACCCGAAAGGGCATTGAACGGACGAGGTTTTTTGATAAAAGATAATTCGCATGAATGGATTGAATTAACACCACAAAAGAAAGACAAGAATGTCCAACTTTTTGATTTAAAACTCAATACTGATGGTGTAATGAAAGGAAGCTGGACTAAAACCTGTTATGATTATGCGGCATTAAACCAACGGAATAACTATAAAAGTTTTAATAATCAAGACGAATACTTAAAATCTATTGAAAGTAAAAATATTGGTTTATCAATTGAAAATTACTCATTGATCAATTTTGATAGTTTACAACAACCAATTAAAGAGGAGTTTTCAATTGTGTTGAAAAACAAAGTATTAAAAACTAACAACCAATTGTATATAAGTCCAATTCTATTTGAAAAGTATCTTGAAAATCCATTTAAAGCTGAACAAAGACTTTATCCTATAGATTTTTTAACACCAATAGAAAATATGCAAATGTTACGCCTCGAGTTGCCTATTGGCTATCAGGTAGAACAATTACCCAAAAATATAAAAATGACAATGCCAGAAAATGTAGCTAGTTTCCAAATGCAATCAACTGTGAACGGAAACATTGTTCAAATTCTATTTAAACTTAACATAAATAAATCAATTTTTAATCAACCTGAATATCTCGATCTGAAAAGTTTTTTTGATGAATTAGTGAAAAAACAATCTGAAATGTTGGTAATCAAAAAAATATAATCTTATGTGGAATAGAATCATTTGTGGAATCGTCTTGTTTTCGTTTTGTAACGTTTTGAATGCTAAGGAAATAAAATATCCAATTAGCGAAATTCCTGCAGTTTTGAAAGAAAATACGCATACTGTAATGCGACTTTATAAACAAGAAGTAGAAATAAAATCAGAAAAATCAGTGACAGTAAATGTTACTGAAGTGAGAACAATTTTGAATAAAAATGGTGAACATGATTGTTACTTTGTTGAATTGTATGATCCATTGAATAAAATATCAAATATAAAAGGAAAGGTTTACAATGAGTTGGGCGAAAAAATTAAAAATTTAGGAGGTGATGATGTTGTTGATCAAAGTTATATTACCGGTTATACATTATATGATGATAATCGAATTAAATACCTGGATCCTAAATATCTGACTTTTCCTTTTACAGTAGAATACACCTATCAATTGGACCTTAAACAAACACTTTTTCTGCCAGAATGGAATCATAGTAAAGAAAATACATCCTACGAAAATTCAATTTTTATTCTAAAAACCCCTAAAGATTATTCATTTAGTTACAAAGAATATAATTTGATAAAAGGGGGAATTAAAACATTTGAGGATGGAAAAGACATTTATACATGGAATTTAAATAATCTGGCAGCTAAAAATGTTGAACCATTAACTTCTGTTTCTTCCCCTAATTTTCCGTTGGTGAGGTTAGGAGCAAATAAATTTGAAGTAGCCGATACAAAAGGATCTTCTGAAACATGGAAAGATCTTGGAATTTGGGTCACAGAATTGATTGACAAGAAAGATATACTATCGGAATCTACCAAAACGAAAATGAAGGAAATAACAAGCACATGTTCAAATGATTATGATAAAGTAAAAGTTGTATATGAATTCATGCAACAAAAAACCCGGTATGTAAGCATACAAGTAGGAATTGGTGGATGGCAACCATTTGATGCCGAAACTGTTGGAAAAAATTCCTATGGCGATTGTAAAGCATTGGCCAATTATACTAAAGCACTTTTAACATCAGTTGGAGTAAAATCATATTATACGCTGGTGAATGCCGGTGCAAAAGCAAATAAAATTGATGAAACATTTCCTTCGAGCCAATTTAACCATGTTATTGTATGTGTGCCAATTGCAAAAGACACACTTTGGCTTGAATGTACCAGTCAGCGTATGCCTTGCGCCTATAATGGAGATTTTACTGATGATAGAGAGGTTCTGTTAATTGATGGTGAAAAAAGTAGATTAATACATAGCCGAATTTATTCGGCACTCGAAAATTGTATTAGCAGAAAAACAACTGTAAATTTAATTGACGATGAGTCGGGTGAAGCAACCTCAAAAGCAAAATATATTGGATTGTGCTATGAAAAAATAGCACCCGTTTTTTTCGCCGATGATGCCGAGAAAGTAAAAATACTGACACAAAGCATTGAACTTCCTACATTTACTTTGAAAAAGTTTTTAATCACCGAAAACCGAAGTAAAACACCTTCATTTGAACAGAATCTGAACATAACATTTACCAATTACATTCGAAAAATGGGAGATATTGCATTACTTCCATTAAATTTCATGAATAAACTAACGTCAATTCCAGATAAGGTTAGAAATAGAAAAACGGCAATGTCAATTCGTCGATCATATATGGAGAACGATACAGTTATTTATCAATTACCTGTAGGTTATCAGGTTAGTGAGATGCCTGATAAATATAATTTAAATGGAATTTTTGGAAAGTATTCAACATCAACGGCATACTCAGATAATAAAATAACTTATATTCGTCATTTCGAATTATTTAAGGGTGATTTTCCTGCCAATTCATATACTGATTTTCGTGAATTTCTTGAACAAATTGCTACTGCGGATGAAGCAGTTGTGAGCTTGAAAAAAACTAAAAATTGATTGCAAAATGTGTTAATCTCAAATTTGAATTTCTATTAATTGCATTTTTAAAGATGATTCTTTACAAATAAAATGATAATTATATCATTTTATTTTCATATTTTTGTTATCAATTTTTCAATTCAGCTATGAAATTATTTCGTAAAATATTCAAATATTTTCTCCATTTACTACTTGCTCGTAACTCAAATGGCTTCGGAGTTCATTCACCAAATATTTATAATTTTACAAAATTTGTACTCTGCGAAAAATGTTCTTTCTATATTTTTCCTGTTATTGAAACCTTACGAAATGATTTAAAAAATGACTCTAGAGTATTGAATGTCAAAGATTTTGGAACAGGAAATGATAGAATTAGAAACATTTCGAACATAACTAAATACGCATTGAAATCCAAAAAACACGGTCAACTATTGTTCCGAATTGCACATTATATTAAGGCTCAAAATGTTTTAGAATTAGGCACTTCGTTGGGAATTACAACTTCCTATTTGGCCTCGCCTAACAGCAAAATAAAATGTGTTAGTTTAGAGGGTTGCAATGAAACTGCTCAGATTGCAAAGGAGAATTTCGAAAAACTTGGAATAAAGAATATTGA
>JBMOHG010000410.1:0-3249 GCA_049317965.1 Paludibacter sp. | reverse complement strand
AAACAATAATATTAAAAACGTATACCATGAGTTATTTATTTAAACCACAAAATTACAAACCACTACTTAATCTTCAACAAACCGAGTTGGGTATTACTAAGATTAAAGATTTTTTTCAGTCAAATTTATCTTCCGAATTGAGATTACGTCGTGTTACTGCTCCACTTTTTGTATTAAAAGGGACAGGTATTAACGATGATTTGAATGGAACTGAGCGCGCTGTCAACTTTCCTATTAAAGATATGGGTGATGCGCGAGCCGAAGTTGTACACTCACTTGCTAAGTGGAAACGACTCACATTGGCTGCTTATGGAGTTGAAAATGGATATGGTATTTATACCGATATGAATGCCATTCGTGCGGATGAAGAATTGGGAAATTTACATTCACTATATGTTGACCAGTGGGATTGGGAGCGAGTAATGACAGCTGAAGAACGAAATATCGATTTTTTAAAAGACATAGTACGAAGCATTTATGCATCTTTTTTACGTACTGAATACCTTGTTTCTGAAAGTTTTCCCAATATCAGACCATGTCTACCTGCTGAAATAACTTTTATTCATGCCGAAGAACTTCGTCAACTCTATCCTACTCTTTCATCATCCAAAGAAAGAGAAAATGAGTTTACACGTATTCACAAAGCAGTATTTGTAATTGGTATTGGCGGTCCATTGGGCGATGGAAAAAAACACGATGGTCGTGCCCCGGATTATGATGACTGGACAACTATTACCGAAAACGGACTTGCAGGTTTGAATGGTGATATTTTATTCTGGAATCCTGTATTAGAAATGGCCTTTGAAGTTTCATCAATGGGAATCCGTGTTGACAAGGAAGCATTGGTTCGTCAATTGGAAATGGAAGGAAAACTAGAAAGACTTGAAATGTATTTTCACAAAAGGTTGATAGATGATAAGTTACCACTTTCTATTGGTGGCGGTATTGGTCAATCACGCCTGTGTATGTTCTTTTTACGCAAAGCACACATTGGTGAAATTCAATCAAGTATCTGGCCTGCACAAATGTATAAAGATTGTGAAAAACTAAATATAGTTTTGATGTAACTATAACAGCTATAATAATTTCAATTTAACAAGAGTCTGGTCGGTGATCAGGCTCTTGTTGTTTCTATATCTATCAAATAATTAATAAATTACACGCTTAAAAAAAATTGACTTTCCAAAACATTGTTATATTTTCATATTAAGACATTATTTTTATGTATATTTTTGTTTAATGATAAAATAAAACATATATTTGCATAATATTTTTTCAAAACAATATTTGCTATTTAGCTTCTTGAGAAATCATTTATTTTAATCAAAATAATACTCAAATCAAGTCTAACTCTTTAAATTGTTTATTATGAAAAAAGTACTATTCCTCGTTTTTCTTTTTGGATTTTTTTCTGCTTATGCAGATATTACCATTGTTCCTTCAGTAACTGCTGACTTCTCATCTTCTGAAATATTGACTTCAATCAATCACAATGTCACATTTACCGACCTAAGCACTGCTCAACTTACCAATATTATTTCCTGGCAATGGGATTTTAATGGTGATGGGGTTGTTGATCAAAACAACAACAATAATAATCAGGTTAATCATCAATTCGCTGTTCCTGGAACATATCCTGTTATTTTAAAAGTATCTGACGGAATTCGCACCAGTACAAAAACCCGATTGCTTACGATAGTTGGACTTGATTCTGATACATGTTATACCTACATACCTGTTCAGGGGCTTGAATCAGAAAAAATGGGAGCAGCTGCTTGGGAAACTTATGCTGGCGCTCCTGAACCAGCAAAATGGGGACATAATATTCCATCGCCTCCCGCAATTCTTGGATGGGCATATTATTATCTTGGGTCCAGAGACTACGGTGGCATTGATGCCCAAAGTAAAGGTGCTATGCATGCCATAGAGGGGATTGATGGATGGCCAAATCTGACTGCAGCACTTGCAAATAATGGATTTACACCTACTGATTTAACTGTTTCATTTGGTGTTATGTCGCTTGGAAATGATATTCTGGGAGTAGATTGGACTTTAGTGGGCGACAGAGAAACCAGGTATTATAAAGGTGGCACCTTTAACATTAAACTTAAAGGTGAGAATATGATTATCGGCGTTATGCCGGAATTTACAATGTTTATAGATTATTTGATGTATTTGGGTGGTACAGATAAAATTTCGGGTAAAACAGGCTTGGGAGTTCCTGTAAATAACAGCGTTCTAAGTTCACAGGCCGTAAAAAATGTTGCTGCAGCATTTTTAGCAGATTGTGGGCATTTTAATCTTCATTTTTTATTTTCTTCTATTCAGATGGCCAGCCAATTTGAATTTTATAAAGATAACAGATACGGAGGTTTTTTTGAAATTCAACAAGGGTTTATTCTGAAAGCATGTCCTTGTGAAGCAATTACCCCATTAGCTGGCGACACGCTCTGGACTAGAGCAAATCAAGCTCAACAATTGAATCTTAATGTAAATGGAGGTGTTGCACCATTAACGTATAATTGGTCACCTGAAGCAGGATTAAACAATAGTACAGTTCAAAATCCGGTATTTAATTTTAATGAAAGTAAAACATATACTATAACAGTAACTGATGCCAGAGGATGTACGGGACAAACTACAAAGAGAGTTGAAGTGGTTGATTTCGCAGCAATTCATGGCGTAGTCAAAAATGTGGCGAACAATCTTTTGCTTTCAGAAGTAAAAATAAAACTTGATGGTGGTGGCAGGTTGGATTCATTACTAAATGAAAAGGATGGTACATACTCATTTTCAAACATTATACCTGGACGAAATTATATAATGACTGGAAGAAGGCAACATTATCAACTATATCAGACTAATTTGAATTTAAATCCAGGTGAGTCACGAGAATTTAATATTCTTATGAATCAGGATATTGATACAAGATATATTACATTTGAAAATAATCAAGGATATACATTATTAGTAAATGACAAAAAAATAAAGGTCCAAAACGTGGATGACAATACAGAAGCTGTATTATATGATATTACTGGAAGAATATTGTATATACAAACAGTGAAAGACAAAATTGCCAGTTTTAATGTCGATAAAAAAGGGATCTATCTGATACAAATTCAACAAAATAATCATAAGGTGTTGATAAAAACTGTTTTCTGAGATAGAAAATAAAGATTGTTTTACTTTGAATGGTTAGTAACAATTGTGAATTAAAATCAAATGCTAAAAAAGCCTTCAAAATCT
>JBMOHG010000409.1:0-3252 GCA_049317965.1 Paludibacter sp. | reverse complement strand
GCTCCGGACCTTGGAGCTTTTGAATATGGCGTGATGACGCCAATTGAAACCATTCCGAATGAAAGTGCCGATATTGAAATATATTGTAATGCCGATAAAAACCTTACAGTTAATGGAAAACTAGCTAATATTGAAATATATAGCTTGAGTGGTGCAAAATTATATTCGCAAAGTTGTTCGTCAGAAAACATAACTATTCCAGTTTTAAACCTCTCGAAAAATATTTATTTGGTTCGGGTAATATTAAAGAATGGTACTTCATTGACACGAAAATTACTGATTTACTAACAATAGTGTCCGATAAAAATTTAAAGCATTCTTGCAAAACTCTATTATATCAATCTTTCCACGAAATTGAGTTATTAGGGGCTTACTATTCGCACTTCTACCTCTTTCCGCCTTGGAGAATTCTGCGAAGCATGATCATGAATACAATTAATTATAAACACGATATGAATAAAAAGCGTGAAAAAAATTATCGAAGTGTAGCGTTTAAAAGCCGTCCCTGTTTGAGCGACGAAGGAGCGAGTTTGGACGGGTTTAGCGTAACGCAGATAATTTTTAGCTTTTTATCCACAGCGGCGGCCTTTTTTGTTTACTTTTTTGGGCTGTAGCAAAAAAGTAAAAGCCTGTCCGGCTTGAGGACAATAAAAAGATTTATTTATCGGACTACAAAAATTTACTAACAACCTTCTATCACACAAAAAAAGCAGTCGTTGACTGCTTTTTTTGTTGAACGAACTAGTATTTTAGAATCTAAATTCTTGGCTCTTGATTCTTGGCTCTTGAATCTTGATTCATGGCTCTTGATTCTTACCTCTTGGCTCTCTGCTAACTATCTACGACTTCCTCCCATGAACATCATGATATAATAAACCAGTGTAGCAAGTGAGCCTAATGCAGCAACAACATAAGTATATGCAGCAGTTTTTAAAGCATCTTTTGCTTGATCGTGCGTTTCATAATTGGTAATTCCGGCAGTATTTAACCATACTAAAGCTCTGCTACTTGCATCAATTTCTACCGGTAAAGTTATAAAACTAAACAATGTAGTAATTCCAAATAAAACAATACCTACAAATAAAAGGTCTGGTCCTAAGGTGCGCATAAGTAAAACACCGGCCAGTAAAACCCATTGCATCCAGTTTGACGCAAAGTTAACTACAGGAACCAATGCAGTACGCATTTTGAGTGGCGCATAAGCGTAAGCATGTTGAATGGCATGTCCGCATTCGTGAGCAGCAATGGCCGCAGCAGCAACACTTGAAGAACCATACACATTTTCGCTTAGGTTCACTGTTTTTGTTGCTGGATTATAATGGTCTGTTAAATGACCATCGGTAGAAATTACAGTTACATCGTAAATTCCGTTATCACGCAGCATCTTCATTGCCACGTCCTTTCCCGTCATTCCACGTGGAATAGAGATTTTTGAGTACTTCTCAAATTTTGATTTTAAACTGCGTTGAATGAGCCAACTTACTAAGGCTACAATTCCAAAAATAATATATCCGATATACATAAAATTTTAATTTTAAATTGTTAGTTCATTTCTAACTTCAAATTTCTTGCCAAAAGACATTTTGTCAGTTAGCAGCTCGAAGTTGTCATGTGGCTTTGATTGTGTTTAGTTAGCAGATAGCAGTTTTCAGTTGATGCGTTTTTACTGCAAACTGAAAACTGCAAACTAAAATTCTAATCCTCGTACCTAATAATCGTTTGAGCTCTATCTGGTCCAACAGATACAATTTTAATAGGAACTTCCAGTTCTTCTTCCAAAAAACTGATATAAGCATTGAATTCTTCCGGGAATTCATCTTCACTTTGCATTTGCGTCATGTCGGTTTTCCATCCTGGCAACTCAACAAACACAGGTTCAGCTCCATCATTTAAGTCGTATGGAAATTGTTCAACTTCTTGTCCGTCAATTTTGTAAGCAACACATGCCTTTATGGTTTCAAAGCCATCCATAACATCACTTTTCATCATAATAAGTTGTGAAACACCGTTAATCATCACGGCATATTTCAACGCAACCAAATCA
This sequence comes from Paludibacter sp., assembly GCA_049317965.1. Taxonomy (GTDB): domain Bacteria; phylum Bacteroidota; class Bacteroidia; order Bacteroidales; family Paludibacteraceae; genus Paludibacter. The sequence goes on along the minus strand of JBMOHG010000409.1, from coordinate 1,208 downwards.
ATCCAACCACAACGTCGTGGGCGTCCTGTAACTGAACCAAACTCAAAACCAATTTTACGCATGGTTTCACCTGTTTCGTCGAACAATTCAGTAGGGAAGGGACCGCTACCAACGCGGGTACAATAGGCTTTGAAAATGCCAAAAACCTGCCCGATATTGCCCGGTGCAACTCCTAAACCAGTACAAGCTCCGGCACAAATAGTATTGGATGAAGTTACAAAAGGATAAGAACCAAAATCAATGTCAAGCATAGTACCTTGAGCACCCTCGGCCAAAACTCTTTTATCTGTTTTTAGGGCATTGTTAATGAAATGCTCGCTGTCAATAAGTTCAAAACCTTTAATACATTCTATTCCTTCGAACCATGCCTTTTCCAATGCTGGCAAATCATATTCGAAATCGTATTGTTTCAAAATCTCTAAATGACGACTTATCGCTGAATTGTATTTTTCTTCAAAATTATGCAATATATCGCCAACACGAACACCGTTACGACTAACTTTATCGGTGTAAGTAGGGCCAATGCCTTTTCCTGTAGTTCCAATTTTAGAGTTTCCTTTGGCCGACTCATAAGCTGCATCCAATAAACGATGAGTTGGAAGTATTAAGTGTGCTTTTTTGGAGATTTTCAATCGCTCGGTCAGCGGGTGACCCGATGCTTGCAATGCGTCTACTTCAGCCTTGAACAAAGCAGGGTCGAGAACCACACCATTTCCAATAACATTTATTTTGTCGCCCTGAAAAATTCCCGAAGGGATTGAACGTAACACAAACTTCTTTCCTTCAAATTCCAGTGTGTGACCAGCATTTGGTCCACCCTGAAAACGGGTAATAAGATCATATTTTGGGGTAAGCACATCTACCACTTTTCCTTTTCCTTCGTCGCCCCATTGGAGACCTAATAAAACATCTACTTTCATTGGTTACAAAATTTTATTATTTAAAAATCTTTTTCTTTTCTGTTTTTTATTATATACAACGAAATAATAAATCTCACATAATAATTGTAAAATGCTGAAATTATGTATATTCCGTCTTGATTCTTATATCTTGATTCTTCTGTCTTGGCTCTTTTGTCTTGATTCTTTTGTCTTGGTTCTTTTGTCTTGATTCTTGCGTTCTATATATTTATGCATTCTTCATTTCTTGTTTGCATTTACTGCAAATACCAAACAAATAAAGCGAATAATGTGACATTTCGAAATGTG
>JBMOHG010000408.1:0-3255 GCA_049317965.1 Paludibacter sp. | reverse complement strand
TATTGAATGATATTCCATTTTGCACATCATTGTAAATACTTTTGTGAGAGTTCCCAGTTATAAATCCAATAAATTTACAAATATCTGTTAGATCATTATGGGCTGTACCTTTATCCAATAATTTTAGAAGCTCCATTATTGCAACTGATTTTACTTTTAATGGTACTTTGTCTGAAGTGAATTCTGAAGTTTCCAAATCCCCCAAATTTTCAGAACTAATATTAGAGGCTTGTTTAGCAGCTTCTAGGATTTTAATTTTTGCATTTATAGTTTCACAAACATCATCGGCGTAGCGTTGACTATTCATAACATAGGCAATAATTTGAAGCATCTTTATACTATCTGCATGGAAGTATTGCTCGACTGCTGAAATAATATGATTAATATCAACCAATGAATTTAATTTTTCTTTTGGCAATGCGACATCTTCTTCGCTTAATTGTTTCCGGTGATAAGATACTTGTTGTTCTATCAGCTGTATATACAAGGCATCTTGAGTTTCTTTTTCTTTTTCTTCTTTTAGTTTGTTTGAAAATGCAAAGAATTTCTCTTTTATAGAAAGCCCAGAAAGTGTTTTCTTAAAATCATCTAATAACCACGAAGTGTAATTAGGCGATTGTTCTTTGTCAGAAGTACTTTTTTCATTTTCTTTTATATTTATTCCTTTATTTGCAAGTGGCTCAAAAAGATTAAAATATGCAGTTGACTGATAGTCATAAGCACATTTCGCTTTAATAATTTCTAAGCAACTGTGCTTATTAGGGTAATCGCGAGCTATAATGACATATACACATGAAAAAATTACGGTAGCTTCATACCAACGTTTTGTCCGGAAATTATTAAATGTCTGCATTTCCACTTTTGGAGGCTTAATATCTTCCCAAATATCATCAACTTTAATCTCTGCAATTGGAGAGTTTGTAAGTTCATAACAAATTGTAAGAGTGCAATTAAATAAATCAAAAAGTGATAAGGATTCTTTTTTTAGTCTTTGTGTGTCTTCACTTGGGCAGTGGTAGAGTTTGTAAACGACTGTAAATAATTCTCTCTCTGTTTTACTCATATTGTTGAAATCTGATTCAACTCTATACTTGTGATTAAGTTTCATAATATCTAAATGATTTGAAGTTATTAGTTTAATATTTAGTATTTTATATTCAGTTTGATAGCTCCGGCCGCTTTCTGTTTTGTTTCGTCAACAATCTTTGCATAGATTTGTGTTACTTTCAAATCTTTATGACCAAGCATTTTACTTACAGTATAAATATCGGTGCCATTGGTTAATTGCAAAGTGGCGAAGGTGTGGCGGAAACAATGGAATGTGATTTTCTTGTCTATCCCTGCGGATTTTACCCAGTGTTTGAGTGGTGACGATATCCAAGCGGAATCGGGCAACTTTTCAAAAACAAGTGCATTGGCTTCTCCTTTTTCTCCACATATACTATAGGCTTGCTCTGAAATAGGCATATATTCAACTCCTTTCGTTTTTTTCTGGGTGAAATTGATTTTATACAGCGAACCATCGAAAACGAGTTCTTTCCATGTCAGTTTTTGAACATCGGACAATCGCAACCCAGTAAGAGCAGAAAACAAAGCTGCTTTTTTCAATGTAGGATTGTTGCAGGGTGTTTCTGCAAGTTTGTTTAGCTCCTCAATAGTAAGGAACTCCCTGCGGGTTTCTAACAATTTAATGCCTTTGGTTTTTGCGCTCAGGTCTGTTGATAAGTAGCCATCAACAAATGCTTTTTTGAGTGCTGCCTTGAAAATGCTGTAATAAGTTACAGCCGTATTTTGGGCTAAGATTGCTTCGCTTGATTTCCGGCTTTTGGTTGTAAGCAAAAATTCTTTGAAATCTTCGCACCAACTTTCAGTAAGGTTGGCGAAGAGAAGTGTTTCTCCACCGAATTTCTTCAGATAGTCATACACGCAAAGCCAACTTAACAGAATGCTCTCAGAGCGGTTTTTATTCCGTTTGTAGGCTAATTTTTCAAAGTATAGAATGAAGTTGGTTTCTGCTTTCTGTTTGGCTTCAACCTTTCTATTATCATCATCTGTGTAAAGTTCAGCATTATCAAATTCCTTTTGACGTAACGCACGAATCCCATCAGCATAAACAATACTTGCACGGTCCATTTCGCTCTTGCATATAATCAAGCCGTTATCATCTCGCTTCGGCTTATATGTTTTGCTGCCGTCAGGTTCTGTTCTTGCTGTTCGTTTTTTATCCCATTCGATAGTGGTAACTGATCGGTTCAAATACTGCCGTACTCTTGTTGCCTTGCCGTCCACAATAACCGGGTAACTCTCAATATAAAGATACCATTCTTTACGGTCTTCAGCTTTACGTATGCGAACCGTTGCTTTAGTGTTTGATAGTAGTTTCATGGATTAATTAGATTGAGTTGGTGCAAAAACTTTGTCGATTTGTTCTTTTGGGACATATACATATTTCCCGATTGGAATTTTGTCTATGTTCAGCCGTTTGATTGCAGAGTATAGTGTTTTTTCAGATATGCCAAACTTCTTCTGAACTTCACCAATTGTGTAGCAGTCTTCGGGCTTATACTCTTTTGGTGGTTCTGGTATCGGTTCGGGCATAGCAATTGGAACGAACAGAGATTCGAGGTGAACCCTGCTTATCCTGGTCAATCTTTTACCAAGATTGTGAGCCGGTATCTTTCCGCTTTTAATCAGGCGGCGTAACGTATCTTTTGAAATCCCGAAAAGAAGAGTGGCTTCCGGAATGGAAATGTAAGGGCGACTTTGAATGTCGGCAATTACTTCTGTTTTCTGCGCTTTTTCTGCTTGAAATTTGGTCTCCTCTTTAGCTTCCTTCTTTCTTGTACGGTCGGCTTTGTTTACACACTGAGTACTACAGAATCGAGTTAGGACAGTTTTTGCTTCGAATGGTTTCTTGCAGCACTCGCAGACTTTTGGGATTTTTAATTTACTGTAACCCATAGCTTCAAATTTTAGATTGTCATTGGATATAAGACAGAATAAAACACACTAAGAACTTATAAGCATTTATAAGGCGCACATACTCTTATATATAAGGCGCGATACAAATATGGTACAAATGTAATATAAAAAAACCAATTACACAAATAGATATGCATTAAAATAAAAATAAAAAACCTCTGTAAATATATGATTTACAGAGGTTAGTCAATTTATTTAATTTGTTACTTAATTGTTACTATTTTACTTCTTCAAAATCGACATCAGTAACATCACCTTGTTTGCTTCCTTCGT
>JBMOHG010000407.1:0-3257 GCA_049317965.1 Paludibacter sp. | reverse complement strand
TCAACGATGCAAATATACAAACTTTTGATGAAAAGTGAATCAAAATAAATATTTTTCAAGAATATATGGAGAAATATTATTTTGAAGTCGAGATGTTCGATAGTTTACACAAACTTTTAGTCGTCGAGTACCCGAAACACTAAAACGTTTCTTTATAATTACCCCAAATTTAAGTAACGTTCAAAAGCCATGGATGTTTTTCTGTTTATGAATAAATTTCCTTTTTCAATTGCTTTTCATTTCTTATTGTTTATCTTTGCACTTAAACAAAAACAAGAAGGATATTTTCTAAAATCTGGTTTATAGAATGTAAATTAAAATAAATAAGTTTGAGTTTTATAGCTTTAAAATAAGAATAGAACGCTGATTTACGCTGGTTTAGCGGATAAAAAAACGGATAAGAATTCCGATAAATCGGAATGATTTTACTCCAAAATCAATCCCGATTTCGGGATTTTAAATCCGTATTTAAATCCGCTTTTGAATATAAAATCCGTGAAAATCAGCTTAATCCGTGTAAATCAGCGTTCTATTCCCTTTTTCTCATATCTAGGTTGACAATCACTAAAAAAAAACATCAAATATTTATAGAATAGTACCAATAAGTATAATTATAAAAACATATTCAATGGAAAAAATCATTAATCGCATCGTTTTACTTCGTGAAGCGATGAAACATCAGGGCATTTCGGCATGTATTATTCCCGGAACAGACCCACATGCAAGCGAATATATTGCAGATTACTGGAAAGAACGTGAATGGATTTCGGGATTCGACGGATCGGCCGGAACTGCCGTGGTTACTTTGACCGATGCAGGACTGTGGACAGATTCGCGTTATTTTCTTCATGCTGCCGAGCAATTGGAAGGTACCGGTATCGAATTGATGAAAATGGGACTGGCCGAAACACTGGATATTATTCCATGGTTAGCAACAAAACTAAAAAATGGTGATAAAGTAGGTGTAAATGCTCAAATGTTCTCGCTCAATGCTTATGTGAGCATGAAAACCGATTTGAAAATGAGCGATATAGAATTGGTGTCCATCGATTTACCAGCTTTGGTTTGGACTGAACGACCTAGTTTACCGTTACAACCATTTTACGCTTTTAATGTAAAATATGCAGGTAAATCGACAGTGGAAAAACTGAATTTGGTGCGAGCCGAAATGAAAAAAGTTCGTGCTGATATTTTTGTGATTTCAGCATTGGACGATATCGCATGGTTGTTCAATATCCGTGGTAATGATGTGAATTACAATCCGGTAGTGATTGCTTATGCTTTAGTGGAAAACGAGAAGGCCACCTTATTTATTGCCCCTGAAAAATTATCATCGGCTACCGATAACTATTTAAAAAACGAAGGTGTAGAAGTGGCTGAATATAATTCTATTTACGATAGATTAAAACAAATTTCTGTAGCAAATTCAGTTTTGGTCGACGGCGGAAAATTGAATCAGGCATTGTTCGAATCAATTCCTACAGGTTGTACCATCCGTAATACAATGTCACCCATTTTCAAACTGAAAAGTATTAAAAATGAGGTAGAAATGGCTGGTGTACGGTGTGCTATGGTTAAAGACGGTGTAGCATTGACCAAGTTTTTTATGTGGCTTGAAGCTAATTTGGAAACAGGCAATTTATCGGAAATATCTATTTCAGAAAAATTAAGAGAATTCAGAAGTGAACAGGAGAATTTTGTGGGTGAAAGTTTTGGAACAATTGCCGGTTACGCTGCTCACGGGGCTATTGTACATTACAATGCAGTACCCGAAACCGATTCTAAATTGAAACCGGAAAATATTTTATTGCTCGATTCCGGCGGTCAATATCTGGACGGAACTACCGATATTACGAGAACCGTTGCCTTGGGAAAACCCACCGATCAGCAAATAAAAGATTTCACTCTTGTGCTCAAAGGGCATATTGCATTGGGTACAGCTTTGTTTCCAGCAGGAACGCGCGGATCTCAGTTGGATATTTTGGCTCGAAAAGCATTATGGGACTTAGGATTAAATTATGGACATGGTACAGGTCATGGTGTTGGTCATTTTCTTTGTGTACACGAAGGGCCGCAAAGTATACGCATGGATGAAAATCCTACCGTTCTACAACCCGGAATGATGCTCTCGAACGAACCCGGCATGTATCGCACCAACGAATATGGAATTAGAATTGAAAACCTTGTTCATGTAGTTCCTGCTCAGAAAACCGAATTTGGTCAATTTTTGCAATTTGAAACCCTCACACTTTTTCCAATAGATAAAGCATTAATAGATAGCAATTCTCTTGAACTTAATGAAATTGAATGGATTGACAGCTATCACGAAAAAGTATTTCAATCAATTTCGCCATTACTAAACGATGAGGAAACAAACTGGCTTAAACAAAAATGCGAGAAATTAATTGTAGATGTTTTTTAATGATTAAACGGTAAAAAGTGATTGAATCATTTTTAAAGTAATTGACAAAATATAATGTCGTAAAAGTAAAAAAGAATAGAACGCGGATTTTACGGATTAAGCGGATTTAAACAGATTGAAAATTGATTAAAGTCATGTAAACATGACTGATAATAACTAAGATATTTAAAAATCATTCCGATTTATCGGAATTAAAATCCGTTTTTTTATCCGCTATATCAGCGTTTATCCGCGTTCCATTCTTTTGTTTTAATACAATAATATGACATTATTTTTTTCTCATTACATTTATTGAATTATTCAATATGAATGACTTAGATGATTTAAAATAGTAGAAACAACGGAAACATGAATTTTTTACATATCAAACTTTCATCAACCCCTTGTCCATCTCAAAAAAGGTTGTATCTTTGCACCCGAAATACGCAATGCATGCGGCTGTGGCGTAATTGGTAGCCGCGCCAGACTTAGGATCTGGTGCCGAGAGGCGTGGGGGTTCGAGTCCCTTCAGCCGCACAAAAAACCCGATAATCAAAAGATTATCGGGTTTTTTAATTGAATATATTTCGTTGACTTTTAACGCACTACACTGTGAAAATTACAACCCTTTAATATTTGCTTGTGGTATAATTGTTTCGATAACTACTATTTCTGAAAAAATTGTATAAATAATAGCCATCTTTTTGTAATTTATTCGTCGCGCATTATAGCCAAAAGTAGACAAAATTGATTTTTGACTACATATTGAAATTGATTCTGCTGTAATTCTAAGTTTATAAATTTCTTTTATTAATTCTGTGGTATATTTTTTAGCTGTAATTGGTGCTTTGTATTC
>JBMOHG010000406.1:0-3272 GCA_049317965.1 Paludibacter sp. | reverse complement strand
TTGGTTATTTCTATCCGCGTGGTGTGGTGACCTTGGGCTATTTTATGAATGAAGCTGGTTTTACGACTGAGAAAAAGGAGGAGTTTGTGTTGCCCCTTACCCCTAAAGGGGAATAAGACCAAGTGTTTAAAAAACAGTCGCAAAATATGAAAAAATACCTTCAAACACTCTTTAGAACCCCCTTTAGGGGGCTTGGGGCAGTTTTCATATTTCTTTCTATTTTTGCGCAATCCTACGGCGAAAACGGTTGGAAATTGGATTCTGCATTGCTCGATGCTCATTTCCCGGCAATGGCTGAATGGGCAAAAGCAGGTGTTGAAGGTGGAATTCCTGATTCTGTATCAACCAAAGTGCAACTAAAAATTACTCCCAAAGCCAACCTCCAAAAAGCAATTGATTTAGTAGCAAAAAAAGGTGGTGTGTTGTTACTTTTACCCGGCGAATATGTAATTAATGAGCCTATCAATCTCCGTTCTGGCGTTATTTTGCGTGGTGCTTCAAAAAACTCAGTACTTTTGAGTGTGAAAATTCATGGTTATTTTTGGCGAACGAAAAATCAAAAACGAATGGGAGCTATTTTGTTGCATGGTATTGAAAATGCCGGTCTCGAAAATTTGACCATTAAATATACGGCTGCTAATTTTGAACCAAATGATAGAGATTCCGCTTCGGCAGCATGGACGATAGATGTTTTCCATAAGCCTGAAATGAGAGATACTACGCTTTTTGTAGAGCAGGTTTGGATTCATCAATCGCGAAATTGCTGGGTGCAAAATTGCAATATACTATGGAGTGGCAGTGATCCAATTCGTATAACTTTGTCCGACCACATTACATGTCGGCGCAACTATATCGACCGCTGTTATAATAAAAACGATGGCGGCATGGGTTATTACAATATTTCCAATTCACGCCATGTGCTTATTTGCAACGAAAAAATTAGAAGAATCCGCCATTTAGCCATTCAAAATTTTAGCAAATATAATGTTGTCATTGATAATGATTTGGAAGTAGATATCAATTTTCACGATGGCGATGATGGGTACAATTTGGTACATAATAATCGGAGTAAAATACCATCTTGGCACAGCTGGGAGCCAATTTCGGTAGGTGTACCAACAAAACATTTGCCACCTGGGAAAGGGAATATTCTGTATAATAATCAGTTTTTAAATAAAGCTGGAGAATTGGTTTATTCAACGAAAGGTAGTTTTTACCAAATGAATTCAGTATGGGGTAAAGAACCAGCAAGTTTGTTTATTGACAATTTAAACATAAAAACTTTATATCCGATAAAAAGAAAATAATAGCACAAATATATGAATAACACAAATTCAATTTCAAAAATTCTTCCTGTATTGTTCGGGTTCTTTATTATGGGTTTCTGCGATGTTGTAGGCATTACCTCGTCGCATGTAAAAGCCGATTTCGGTTTGAGCGACACCATGTCAAACATGATTCCAGTGGCTCTTTTCTCCATGTTTTTGTTCTTTTCGGTGCCAACGGGTATGTTGATGAACAAAATTGGACGCAAAAAAACAGTACTTTTGAGCAATGTCATTACCATTGTAGCCATGCTAATTCCGCTCATTGCTTATACTTTTTCAATGACATTAGTTGCTTTTGCATTGCTTGGAATAGCCAATACTATTTTGCAAGTAGCTATTAATCCTTTGCTTACCAATGTGGTACAAGGCGACAAGTTGGCTTCGAGCCTTACAGCCGGACAGTTTGTAAAGGCCATTTCGTCGTTCGCCGGACCGTTTATTGCGGCTTTTGCGGCATCTACTTTGGGCAATTGGCAATATATGTTTCCCATTTATGCATTGATAACTGTAATTTCCACGGCTTGGTTAATGCTCACACCCATTGAAGAAAACCAACCCAAATCGGATGTGAGTTCCTTTGGAAGCGTTTTTGCCATTTTGAAAGATAAAACTATTTTGCTTTTGTTTTTGGGGATTGTTTTTGTAGTTGGCGTTGATGTAGGCGTAAACACGGCTGCCCCAAAATTGTTGATGGAGCGTTGCGGATTGAGTATGATAGATGCAGGATATGGAACTAGTATGTATTTTGCTTTTCGAACTGCCGGAGCTTTTTTGGGAGCGATATTATTGGTGAAATTTTCAGCTATCAAGTTCTTTAAAATAAGCATAGTAATTGCATTGACAGCCCTTGTGGCAATGATTTTTGTGCAGAGTCAATATGCTATTTTTGCTATTTTTGCCATTGTAGGAATTTCTATTGCAAATGTATTTTCCATTATTTTCGCCATGGCTATTCAACTCCGCCCCGACAAAGTAAACGAGATTTCGGGACTCATGGTAACGGCAATTTTTGGTGGTGCTATTATTCCGTTTTTAATGGGCTTAAGTTCGGATGCTATTGGTAGTCAAGTGGGATCTGTGTTGATTATTTTAGCGTGTGCGCTGTATTTATTGTTTTGTGCATTTAATGTAAAAGTTAGTGAAAAATGAAAATAGATAATCGGTTTTTTGCAACGATTTGTTTTGCATTGATGGTTTTCACACTTTCGGCTGTAAAAAAAACAACCAAAAATAAACCATCTTCCATTATTTCACTTGAAAATGCAAACTCGCAATTATTCATTGATTTGCAAGGAGGTGCCATTGTCGATTTTCACACAAAATCGATTAATATCAATCCATTTACATGGAAAGTAAACACCGAACAAATGCCTGCCAATAATAAAAGTGGTGCCGTTTTTCAAGGTCACTTTTTATGTTTAGGTCGCTGGGGAGCACCTACAGAAGGCGAGATAAAAGCAGGTGTACCATATAATGGGCAAGCTGGTCGCGATAGGTGGAAGTTGGAAAATTCGAAACAAGCTAGTTTTGCCAAAATGACTTCCAACGCACCAATTGACGGTATAACTGTGGAACGCACTATACAGTTGGATGCTAAGTCAGCCGCCTATAAAGCGACAGAAAAAGTAAAGAACATAACCACCATTGGTCGCTTGTTCAACATGGTTCAACATGCCACTATTGGGGCTCCATTCCTTGATTCAACCACACTCATTGACAGCAATGCAAAACAAGGATTTTTGCAAACCATGTGTTATCCTAATCCGGCTGCTTACGAGTTTGTATTTCCCAATGCTTATGCCGATAGCACCAAAGTACCATTAGATTTATCTACATCGAACAATAAAAACAGCTATGTTTCTACTCATATTTTTTCAGATAGTATAGGTTGGATAGTGGCAGCTACTCCAAACAAAAAAATGTTGGTGGGTTATATTTGGAAAA
>JBMOHG010000405.1:0-3281 GCA_049317965.1 Paludibacter sp. | reverse complement strand
ACGTTTTCTGACAAATTCTTATCGTATGACTTTTAAACCATAGAAATTGTTACAAATTCACGTTTTATGCAGCCTTTTGTACATAAAATATCCATTTTTATACCATTTTTACTGTGGTAAACAGTTAAATATTCGATGTGTTGAAAAAAACTTTTAGTATATTGATTTTAATAAAATATGATTTGTTACGAACTAAAACTATTGTTTTTTTTTATCTTATTATATTATTTTACAATCGTTTACATCGTGTTAGAAAAACACATTAAGGATTTATAAATGTAAAAAAAAACAGTTGAAAATTGCATTTAACTACATATTGATAGAAAAAATATACAGAAATTTCCTATCTGTTAGTAAAAACACTTGTTTTTTAATTTTTAATACTCTATTTTTGCAATCACAATTTCTGATTTTATTAGAACAAATCCCAAATTAAAGAAGATTAATAAACAAAATGTTAAATTTATGAGAAAACTAACGTTCTTATTGGCTTGCCTCTTTCTGGTAAGCGTAGGTTTGGTTAATGCTCAATCAAAATCCATTACGGGAAAAGTACTTTCCGCGGAGGATGGGCAACCAATTATTGGTGCTACTGTTATGGTAAAAGGTACTACTGTAGGTACAATTACTAATACAGAGGGCAATTTTAAAATCAGTTTGCAGGGGAATGCAAAAAATCTATTGATTTCGTACGTAGGTATGAAAACTGCCGAGTTTGAAGCAAAAAACAACATGGTGGTATCTTTAGAATCTGATGCGTTATTAATTGATGAGGTTGTAGTTACAGCCATCGGTATTAAGCGCTCTCAGAAATCCTTAGGCTATTCGGCTACTCAGGTGAGCAGTGCCGATATTACTGCTACAGGTAACCGCAGTGCTTTGAATGCACTACAAGGAAAAATTGCCGGTGTTGAAATTTCTTCAGCTTCTGGATCTCCTGGTGCTTCTACCCGTGTTATCATGCGTGGATTTTCTACAATCGGTTTATCAAATCAACCATTGTATGTTATTGATGGAGTTTCTATGAACAATGGTGTAATTAACAGTTCATCTATCAATGGTGGATTAGACTTTGGTAACCGCGCCAATGACATCAACCCTGATGACATTGAATCAATGACCATACTTAAAGGTGGATCTGCGACTGCTGTTTATGGTTCACGCGCTGCATCAGGTATTATTATCATTACAACTAAAAACGGTTCAAAATCAGGAAACAAAGCCAAAGTTGAAGTTTCATCTACAACTACATTTGATGCTCCACTTCGTTTGCCTTATATGCAAAATGAATATGGACAAGGCTGGTACGATCGTGGAGGAGGTGAAGCCGACTTACAAGAAAATGGTAGCTGGGGTCCAAAATTCGATGGCAAAATCCGCAAATGGGGTTTTGTGGTTGATAACCAACAACAAATTAAACCATATTCTGCACTTCCAACTAATGTAAGAGACTTTTTTGACACTGGTGTAAATTTGAACAATACAGTTTCTATTTCGAACGGTGACGATAACAAGAGTTATTATCTTTCTTTCGGAAACATTGATCAAGATGGTACTATGCCAACAAATGCCGACTCTTACAAACGTAATAACGTAACATTACGTGGGTCAACCAAATTCTTGAAAATTTTCACAGCTGCTGCATCATTGAACTATGTACGCAAAGATTCTAAATTCGTTGCTACAGGACAAGATCAAGCCGCATTGGATGGTTTATGGCAATCTGCTCGTGATATCAGCTTGGTGGATCAAAAAGATTATTTGAACAAATTCAATAATGTAGATAATTATTTCACTGTTTACGCTCAAAATCCATATTATATTTTGAATGAACATGGCAATAAATTTATGGAAAACCGTATTTTCGGTAACGTAAATATTGAGGCTAAACTACTTCCTTGGTTAACTGCCAAATTTACTGCTGGTAGCGATAATGCGAACAGTACTGTTAAAACTTGGAGAGCAATGACCAACTGTTCACGTGCTGATTATAACGATGACCCAGGACAAGTTACAGAAGCATCATATTATACTTCTGAACTAAACACGGATTTCAAATTGTTAGTAAATAAGAAATTTGGATCAGATTTGACTTTTGATGCTATTATAGGACATTCGTTTAATCAACGTGATACCCGCTCTGAAGGAGCCTCAGTTATTGGTTTGGATATTCCTTACTTCTATAATTTATCAAACAGTTCAGCTACACCTTCGGTGTTTGCAGATATTAGTAAACGTAGATTAGTTGGTGTTTATGGAAGTGTTGACTTAGGTTACAAAGATATGTTCTTCGTGAACATGACGGGTCGTAATGACTGGTCTTCGACCTTACCAACTGCTAACCGATCATTCTTCTATCCTAGTATTAGTGGTAGCTTCTTATTCACCGAATTGATGGATAATAAAGATTTAGTTTCTTATGGTAAAGTTCGTTTGGGTATTTCACAAACGGGTAAAGACGCAGAACCTTATTCAGTTTTTTCTGTACTTTCTCAAACTGCACATACCGACGGATATCGTACATTAGAATATCCTTTAGCAGGTGGAATAAATGGTTTCTCTGTTGCTAATGTTATTGGTAATGACAAACTTCAACCTGAGATTTCGAAAGAAATAGAATATGGTTTGGAGATGAGATTCTTAGACAATCGTGCTGGCTTTGACTTAACTGTTTATGACAAAACTACTACTGACCTTATTTGGAGAGCTACCATTCCTTCTACAACCGGTTATACTCAACAAGTTCAGAACTTGGGTAAAATTACCAACAAAGGTATTGAGTTAAGTGTAAATTTCTCACCAATCAAAACAAAAGATTTGGAATGGTCGATTTTTGCTAACTTTACACAAAATAAGAACTTATTGGTTTCATTGGTTTCTGGATTGGATGAAATTTCATTAGGTGGTACAAGTTCTATTGGTTTCGTTGCAATACCTGGTAGAGAAATGGGTTTGTTTAAAGGAACTGTAGCAGCTACCGACCCGGATGGAAATCCTGTGGTAAATGCTCAAGGTTTACCTGTATTTAAAGATGCAAAAGAAATTATCGGAACTTCACAAAACAAATTCCGTATTGGTGGTGGAACTTCACTATCATACAAAGGATTTAATTTGCGTGCAGCTGTAGATTATCGTAACGGTGGTGTAATGTATTCACGTACTGCTGAAATTCTATATTTCACAGGTAATGCACAACAAACTACTTACAACGATCGTCAACCATTTATCATTCCTAATTCAGTACAAAAAATGACTGATGGAACTTATGTAGAAAACACAGT
>JBMOHG010000404.1:0-3296 GCA_049317965.1 Paludibacter sp. | reverse complement strand
CTTTTTCCCATTCAAAACGGGAAGTACCACTTTCATTACTTATACCTTTTATGGTTATAAATCCCTTATCTCCTTTAATTCGCACTCGTACAGTTCGTTGAGGGTCTGATGAAAGGTAACCTTGAGTGATTCGATAATTATTAAATGCTTCAACTCTGAAGTCTTGTGACATTACTAAAAACTTTCTTTCAATTTCTTGTGCCATAATTAATCAACGGATCAGATAATCAATACTTTCTTAACGAAAAGATAAAACTTAATCCTCCTGTTGGGAGATTTTTGGCTGAAATATTTCCTCTATGATAAAGCACAGCATTTTTTACAATTGCCAGTCCAAGTCCGGTTCCACCGGCTTTGCGACTCCTGCCTTTATCAACACGATAAAAACGTTCAAATAATCGGTTTAAATGTTCCTCGGCAACTCCAATACCATTATCTGAGAAAGAAAAGTAATAAAAATGTTCATCTTCGCGATAACAATTTATATCAACTGTTAATTTATCGCCTGCATAAGCCAATGCATTGTCTAATAAATTTCGGAATATTGAATAAATAAGTGATCGGTTACCCTGAATTTCAGTATCATCTTTGAAGTTTTTCATTACAACACAATGTTTCTGTTCAATTTGTAATTGCACATCATTCAAAACATTTGAAATTACTTCCGAAAGGTTGCAGGTTTCCTTTTCAAATAAGCGTTTGCCCTCGTCAATCTTATTTAGCATGGTAATATCTTGTAGTAAGGCACTCAATCTCAATGCTTGTTGAAACGAGCGTTCTACAAAAAACTTTTGTCTTTCTGGGTCTAAATCCGGATTTTGCAGGATACTTTCCATGTAACCCAAAATGCTACTGACAGGTGTTTTTAACTCATGCGAAATGTTCTGGGTTAGTTGTCTTTTCAATTCATTTTCATGTTCCTGAACAGAAATGTCGTTGATAGAGATTTCAAATGAATTATCTTGAAAAACAAAACATTGAACAGCAAATATTCGTCCTCCCTTTTCAATAATTATTTTCTTTCTTTTCAGCTCGTTATTCAACAGGCTAAGGTCGATAAAAAGATTAATTTCGGCAAATTCCGGAATTGTAAAAATTTGATTAGAACTTTCGCATTGTTGGTCAGAAATTATATTTGTATATTGAATAAAATTTGTATTTGCCAGTATTTCATTCTTTTCAGACGAAAAAATTCCCAATCCTTCCTGAGAAATCTGAAGGTGTTTAATTAACTTTTCTCTTTCCTTGTTCACTTCATCTTTAGTCACCAACAATAATTTGTAAAGATGAAATATATTTTTACTTATTTCGCCCAATTCATCTTTTGAAAACTCAATATCAGTGTCAAATATTTCGTTATTTTCAGCCTTTTGTGTAAAAATTCGTAATTTATTTATAGACAGCGAAAAGTTGCGCGATATTAGATACAAAGCAATTACTGCCAATAAAAAAACCATAGACATAAAGTACATGAACGATTTATTGGCCTTTAGCATATTTATTAAGCTAACATTGTAAGGCAAAGCACTACGTACAAAAGACTTTTGGAATCGATGTGCTAAATAGTAATAATTCATCCCTGTTGAAAACGAATGGCGGATGGCTTTCCCATTTTCGGAGGTCAAGGCCATTTGAATTTCGGGACGATTCAAGTGATTTCCTAATTGTGTTCCATTTTTTACCGACGAATCGAATAAAACAACACCTGTAGTGTCAATTACAGTAACCCTAAGCGTACTATCGGGGAAAAGTCGAACATATTCATCTAAACTCTCCCAGCTGGTTGAATTTTCTTCAATAAACTTATTTATAGTAAAATTATATAGAGTAAGTTGCTGGTCAAGTTGTTCAGTACGAATGTTCTTTTCACGCTCGTATTGAAAAAAAGAGATGATAATCAGCATTATAAAAAATATGCTGAAAAAATACAAAAAGAGGCGGCGATTTAAAGTCATATTTTTAAAATTTGTGAATAATTCATACTTCTGTGGACAGACAAATTTTACTATTTACGATTGGATTGACCATCCTGAAATTGTAAATGGTCAATGAGTAAATAGTCAATGTCACTATTCTTCAAAACAATAGCCATAACCAAGTCTGGTAACAATATTTTTACCATAAGGTCCAATTTTTTTTCGTAAACGTGTTATGTTAACATCTATGGTTCTGTCCAAAACAATAACTTCATCAGTCCAAACACGAGTTAGCATTTCGTCTCGGGAAAAAACGCGGTTTTTGTTTTCCAAGAAAAGCCTGAGAATTTCGTATTCTTTTTTGGTAAAAGGAATTTCAACATCATCTAGTAATACTTTTTTATTGTCGAGCTGCATTACCAAGGTTTCATAGGTAAGTTCTTGAACAACAGATACAGTATTTTTTTTCTCTACTCTTCTTATTACTGCTTTTACACGTGCCAGCACTTCTCGTATTGAAAATGGTTTTGAAATGTAATCATCAGCACCAATATTAAAACCTGTAAGTTTGTCAGTTTCTGAGTCTTTGGCAGTAAGGAAAATAACGGGTATTGCAGCGGTTTTGGGGTTATCATTAAGCATTCTTGCCATTTTAAAACCCGAAATATCACCCATCATCACATCCAATAATAACAGATTAAACTTACTAATATCTTTTTTCAATGCTTCTTCGGCAGAATTAGCAATTTCAACTTCATAACCTTCAGTTTCTAGATTAAACTGAAGAATTTCGCACAAATCTTCTTCGTCGTCGACGACCAAAATACGGTATGGATTCATATTTAATTAATAATTAATGATTCATAATTTTGGACAAAGGTATTGCACTGACATTTCCAAACCGTGTAATATCTATTACAAAGATATGACAAATAATCAAATTATATTACATCTTGCTATTGTTCAGTTGCAAAAATCATTCAAATTGAAAATAAATCTATAGTTGCTATATTCAATAATAGTTTATTCGAAAATCAATTGGTTTAAATAGATATTGAAAACATTAAATTGAAAGCTTATCAACACCTTTTATTGTGTTGGATAATTTTACAATAAAAATATATACAATAGGAATCAAAGATAATGCATTTGCCCAAATCAGGGGACCATCATTCAGCATAACACCATAAGCCAACCAAAGCGTAATTGCAACAACTACAATACAATACATCACCAACGAAATGCTGTGCGTATCTTTGGTACGATATACTTTTATGGCTTGGGGAATTTGATTTAAAACAGATAAAAACATGGCTAAGAAACCTACTATTTCAACAGAAGTCATTTTATTTAGTTTTATGTGAATTAATTTACGACAAA
>JBMOHG010000403.1:0-3297 GCA_049317965.1 Paludibacter sp. | reverse complement strand
CCATATTTTGAAGCAGAAAAAGGAAGTGAAAAAGCACCGGAAGTAAAATTCTAAAAAGCCCCAACCCCTCCCGCCATAAGCGGGATAAATTGCAGGGAGTTAGTTTACATAAACGTTGCATACACAAATATTGCCGACTGCAATAGCTGTCGGCAAATTTTACATAATTCTGTTTAGTTAGGCAACATATCAAACAAATATATTAATTAGAATAGTACAATGTCAGATAATTCATATTCACCGGCTTCAGACCGTTATACCAATTCAGTTGGTTATCAAACCTGCGGAAAAAGCGGTTTACAACTTCCACGTATTTCATTGGGTTTATGGCATAATTTTGGCGATGTGGACGATGCTGAAGAAGCATTAAAAATGATTCAATTCGCATTCGATCATGGCATTACACATTTCGATTTAGCAAACAACTACGGAACTCCATTTGGAAGTGCCGAGAAAAACTTTGGAAAAATACTGAAAGAAAATTTTGCTGCACATCGCGATGAAATGATTATCAGTACCAAAGCCGGACATGAAATGTGGTCAGGTCCTTATGGTGATGGTGGCTCTCGTAAATATATGATAGCCAGCATCAACCAAAGCCTGAAACGAATGGACTTAGACTATGTTGATATATTTTATTCGCACCGGTATGATCCAAATACACCTTTGGAAGAAACCATGGGTGCATTATCGGATATGGTAAAGCAAGGAAAAGCGCTGTATGTTGGTATATCAAAATATCCAACTGAAGTTGCCCGCGAAGCATACCGCATTTTACGCGAAAATGGTACACCTTGTCTTATTAATCAAGACAGGTATAGTATTTTTACCCGTCAGATTGAACAAAATGTATTGCCATTGGCCGAAGAAAACGGAGTTGGTTTTATTGGATTTTCGCCGCTGGCGCAAGGAATGCTAAGTGATAAATACTTGAAAGGCATACCTGAAAATTCAAGAGCTGCACACAGTTATGGATTTTTACAAAAGAGTCAATTAACTCCCGAAAGGATAGAAAAAATTACCAAATTAAACGATATTGCTGCTCAACGTGGACAAACCTTAGCTCAAATGGCATTAGCATGGTGCTTACACAAACCTCAGGTAAATTCAGTTATTGTGGGAACAAGTTCTGTTAAACAACTTCAGGATAATATTGATTCGTTGAAAAATACCACCTTTACTGATGATGAATTGTGGAGAATTGGTGAATTGGGATAAATGAATTAAAATTTCCGAATTTGAAAATTTGAAAATTTGAAAATGAGAGACTTTAAATATTATCTTTCCTTTGCTTTTCTTGCATTTTCATTTGCGAGTTGTAAAGATAATATTCAATCATCTATACCTGATTTTCCCGTTTATCTTGAATTACACTTAACTTCAACCTACCCAAATTTCAAGAATTCAAATAATGAATTTCTACAATTCAAAACCAGAGAAAACCTACCAGAATCAAACTACGTAGGTTATGGGGGCATAATTGTTTGCACCGGAATTGGTTTTGACGATAGCGGAAATAGTATGTATTATGCATTCGACATGGCTTGTCCATACGAAGCAAAGAATACCATTAGAGTTTATCCCGAAAAAACTGGATTACCTCAGGTAGTTTGCGAAAAGTGCGGATCGGTTTATGATATTAGTTTTGGAAATGGAAATCCATTATCAGGGCCTGCCAAAGAATTCCTAAAACGATATAGAACCTCATTATCAGGCGATATTTTGTACGTTGTGAGATAGTTATTTCCATGTTTGTGGTTTGAAAACTAATGCAGTAATAGCAACCACCACTATGTAAAAAGGATAAATAAGCGACAAAAAGAATGAGTTAATCCAAACGTGTTTTATCTGAAAAAAAGTCCGCACTGAATAAAGAAATAAGCTATCAATAAGATATTTGAAAGCAAAAATCATTAAAAAAGCAATCATAAATTGCGGATAAAAACAGGACAATCCTAATAATAGAATTTGGACAAAACTCATAAAAAACACCACTAAAGAAGTAAAAATCAACTGTCCATCTGTGTAAGCTGTGGATTTGGCTGTCCAACGTTGGCGTTGCTTAAAAAAAGCTATTAATGACATTGCAGGATTAGTTTCGACAAGAGCAGCAGTCGATTTTAAAAATTTAATTACTCCATTCTTCCTCTTTATACTTTGTAATAAAAAAATATCATCTCCCGATTGTTCTCTTTCACACAAATCACGCTGACTTTCGAGCCATGCATTTTTTGTAAATGCCATATTTGCCGCATTACATAAAATAGGCATCCCCGCTCCCACTGCTCCTGCACCTGAGGCAATTAAACTTGCAAACTCCAGTGATTGCAGATGAGTAAAAAAACTTCCATCGCACGAGATTTTTACAGGACAAATAATTAAATCACAATTGTTTTGCGATTGAAATGATATAATTGTTTCCAACCAATTTAAAGTAGGTGTGCAATCAGCATCGGTAGTTACAATTAATTCGTTTTTCGCCTTTAAAATCCCTTCTTTTATGGCATTCTTTTTCCCATGTCCTGTTCCATTTATCAACATCAATTGAGCAAAATCAGGTCGGTAATTTTCAATTATTTGTTCTGTATTATCAGTAGAATGATCATTAACAACTATTAATTCGAAATTCTGATGAGTTTGTTGTTTTAGTGCCAACATCAAAGTTTCTATGTTTTGTTCTTCATTTTTACATGCCACAACAATGGAAACAGGAACATTCGCAAATTCATTTTCACCTGTTTCAAAAGCTTGAATTCTATTCCAGCCTATCATGAATCGGATAATCAGCAGAATATAAATAATACAAATGGTAAATGCAGAAATAATAATGATCATAACTAATTTAGAGATAATTTGAAAATGTGACAATTTGAAAATTTGAAAATTAAATGAATCAAAAAATAATATGACTATTGGGTATAGTATCTAACACAATTTGTTGAACAGCAATATTAAATTAAACCAATTTTATGTTTAAAAAACTCTGTAAGAGTTTACTGTGCATAACCCCCAGTGGAGTTTACGAAACTGGGGGTAACACAAGAAAATACTAAAAGAACTCTGTAGGAGTTCACCTTGTTTGATTGCATGTCATATTGTATTTTGACATTATGAAGAATTAAACCATGGTATACCCCGCTGGGGTATTTTTCTCGTCTTATACTTCACCCCCAGTTCCGTCCCGCCAAAGCGGGAGAGGTTATGCACAGTCTACACCTACGGTGTACATAACAATTAGTTATAAAAAAAACTTCCTTTCTTTTTGGAAAGGAAGTTTCAAAAAAATTCTAAAACAAA
>JBMOHG010000402.1:0-3299 GCA_049317965.1 Paludibacter sp. | reverse complement strand
CAGCTCACGTATGGAAAGATGGCAAAATGTATATTTATAGTACCAAAGACGAAAGTCAGCAATATATGTGTTCTTCGTCTTACGATGTGATTTCATCTCCCGATTTGAAAAACTGGACCTGGAATAAAAATATATTTGCCTCCAAAGGCGAAGATGACCAAGTTTCGTACACTGACAAAAATCTATACGGACCAGATTGTGCATTTAAAAATGGCAAGTATTTTCTATACTATTGTCATCAAAATGGTGGTAAAGACATGGGAGTGGCTACGAGTGATTCATCAGCTGGACCATTTTATAACGGACAACTACTTGATGGCGTAAATCAAATGCTACCTTCTGTTTTTACCGACACCGATGGCCAATCTTATCTGTGTTACGGATTTTTCTCGCTTCATGTGGTGAAACTTAAACCCAATATGACCGAAATCGAGCCCAAAACTTTGAACAGCCAAGTACTGAACGAAAAAGACCATTTTTTTCACGAAGGTGGACAATTATTCAAGAGAAATGGTTTGTATTATCTGGTTTACACGCAAATTAGTCGGCGTGGTATGGCAACAACTATTGGATATTCCACGAGCAAAAAACCTATGGGACCTTATAAATATGGTGGTGTGATTATCGATAATTTTGGTTGCGACCCGCAAGTATGGAATAATATTGGTTCGGTGGCGCAATTCAACAAAAATTGGTATGTCTTTTACCACCGCTCCACACACGGCAGTTTCAGTATGCGGAAACTTTGTATTGAGCCCATCAAATTCAACAAAGATGGTTCTATTCCCGAAGTGGAAATGACTACGCAAGGCGTGGCTGCACCGCTCAATCCACTTACACAAATAGATGCTGCGAGTGCTTGTTACCTCACAGGGAAAGTGCGTATTGAGCGCAAAGCGGATGACAATGAAGCCCTGACGCATATCGAAAATCAAAATACTGCCGCTTATAAATACTACAATTTCACCCAATCGCCCACCAAAATTACCGTAAAAGTAACACCACAAGCAGGCGGACAATTACAAATTTACGCCGGAAGTTTAGCTACTACTTTGTTAGCTCACATCGAAATTCCAGCAGGAGATGGCATTACTACAAAAGAAATTTCAATAAACATTACATCAAAAGTAACAGGCGTACTTCCCATTTTTTTACGATTTTATGGACAGGAAAATGTGAATTTGTTTGAGTTGAATTGGATGAAAATGGAATAGTTCAACACACGATAATTGTTAGTTTTCCTGTATTATTCTTATCTCAGAATTCAAAATTTAATCTTACGAATCAATGTCATATCGAAAAGGTTTCACTATCAATCTCTTTTTTTATTGTATATAACTCAACTTTCGCAAGTACCTAAACATGTTGAGGTATAGTTATTTATGAAAGTAAAATTAATATAAAAGGTTGATATAAAATAACATATACAAATTGATTTTACTAAGCAAATTTTTGTGAAACTTTGTGCTAAACTTTGTGTGACTTAGTGGAATAGCGTTTTAACTATTACACAAAAAACACGAAGAAGACACAAAATTCTCAAATTAATACTTATTACCACTTATATATCAAAGACTTATAATGCCAACATACAGCTTGCGAAAGTTAAGTATATAACCTAACCCATTTTGTATTGTTAAAAGCTATGCAAATAAGATGTTACAAAAAAGCATAAATTTTGAGACGCTTGAATTTTCCCAATAAAGTTGCCAGATAATGAACGTTGGGGACAAAATGGAATTTGGACACGCGAAGTAACTACCAATGCTTTAAGATGTGATGCCACAACAAACTATGGTGGCGCTAACGATTGGATTGCAACAACTTCTGGCACAGTATATCCTTGGTAAGATTTAATAGTAAAATTTGATTTTTACTTGCCAGATTATGATACAAATAATTTTACTTGGTCTTTCGGGCAAGCTGCTAATAATTGGGCAAGTGATGGTATAAAAATAATTTTTGACAAGTGGTCAGTAAATGCTTAGAACCAGAATTGGACAGGTGTACTTATATTTGATTCTGGAGGTGGTGCTAAATATAAACTAAATGGTTGGAACACTGCTGTAATATTTAATTGCATTCAAAATCCGTTTAAAGAGAAAAAGGTTTAGTTTAACAACTAGTTTATTTAGGTTCGTAATTACACCTCTCAGATAGGCAACTGAAATTCCCAAGTTGCGGGGTCTATTTTATTGTGGTCATATTCGCTGTATATTCGGAGATATCCCATATATATTCCGAATATAATAAATATATAACACATATATAATACGTATTTAATAAATATGGATTATATATGAATTGTTTTTGTATTAAATCTGAATAATGTATATTTATAGTGGCTTACAGCTACAGTAATGCTATGAATCAGTTCATTTACCATTTATTCATTTACCATTTTCAAGAACAGTATTTCATAATCAATCAACTAATTAACAACTAAAAAATATGGCACGCGTAAAACAACTAGACCAGTTAACTGGTAGCATCGGGAAACTATCATTTTACACCCGAAAGGGAAGCGACGAGATTTTTGTACGTACCAAAGGTGGTGCAACCAAAGACCAAATTAAACGCCGACCGGAATTTGCGAACGTTCGTAAGAATAACAAAGAATTTGGCGGTTGTTCCAAAATGAGTAAAGCCATTCGTATGGCCTTCTTCGGAATACATCATGTGGCCGACTTCAATCTGGCTCCTGCTCTTTGCTCATTGATGAAAAGAGTACAGGCTACCGATTCGGTAAGAGTTCATGGTGAACGTACAATTTTTCTCTCCCAACACAAACAGTATTTGGTTGGATATGACTTTAACCGTATTAACCGTTTCGACAGTGTATTGCGCATACCGCTCAATTGGAAAATAGACCGTGAAAATGCTACTGCTAGCATTAGCATTCCCACCTTTGCGTGTAGCATGGGGTTGAGCATGCCCGACAAGTATGGATTGTTCAGAATCAGTGCCACTTTTGCAGCCGTTACCGATATGGTGCTTGGCGAGCAAAAATACGATTATGAACCTGTACACAATACCATCGGATTGAACTGGCAATTGCTTTCAACTGACTGGTTTCTCCGAACATCAACTGTAGCCGCACAGGAACTTAGTTTTCAGTTGGACATTATCCATTCTGAAATTACATTTAATGACAGCGACACCCTTATCCTCTCGGTAGCCATAGAGTTTGGTGAATTGGATGCTTTTGGTAATCCTACGCCGGTAAAAGGTGGTGGAGCAGGGAAGATGTTGGGAGTGGGGTAAGTAGTTTATAGTAAGAGAGTTTATGTTTTATTTTA
>JBMOHG010000401.1:0-3299 GCA_049317965.1 Paludibacter sp. | reverse complement strand
GATTCCCATTCGGTAAATCCACGAACATGATTGGTACTTAACAGCGTAATTATTTGCTCGTAATAAGCTTGATCGAAAGCTATAAATATTGATTTCATTTTATTTGAAATTATGAATTGTTAATTATAAATTATGAATTTCATTAGCATGTTTCAATGCAGCAATTTTCTTGTTTTTACGATGTTGACGTTTTATACCACTTGCGGCAAATAAAGTATACAAAGTAGGCACAATAACAAGGGTTAGCAAAGTTGAAACTGTCAATCCACCAATTACTGTTATTGCCATAGGTTTCCACATTTCCGATCCTTGCGACTTACTTATTGCCAGCGGTAACATACCGAGAATGGTAGTTAATGTTGTCATAATTACCGGACGTAGACGAGATTTACCACCATTTACTACTGCACGAATTACACCCATACCACGTTCGCGGTTCAGGTTGATATAATCCACCATCACAATACCATTTTTCACCACAATACCAATTAACATAATCAAACCAACGAATGACATCATATTCAGCGTACTTCCGGTGGTTCCCAAAGCAATTACAACACCCGAAATGGCGAATGGAATTGAGAACATGATTATAAATGGATATGTGAGCGACTCAAATTGCGAAGCCATTACAATAAATACCAACATCACAATAATTAATAAAAGTGTTCCCATATCACCAAACGATTCCTGTTGATCTTTGTACGAACCTGCAATTGTTACATATACATCCGAAGGAATATTAATTTGTTTCAACTCGGCATTAATTCCGGCCACAGCTTTATCCAAAGTAGTTCCTGAAACTGTTGAAGAAACAATAATTACACGCTGGCGATTTTTACGTTCGATAGTTGGTGGTGTAAATCGTTCAACTACTTTACCCAATTCACTCAACCGAATAGCTTGACCTCTGGCATTGTAAATCATTATATTTTCGATAGCTTCAATAGACTGGCGATATTCCGGCGCATAAGCTACACGAATTGTATATTCTTGTCCATCTTCGCGGAAAAGTGAAGCAGTTAAACCATTGATTCGATTACGCAAGTACATAGAAGCAGTATTTACATTCAATCCATTCAAAGCCAATTTTTCTCTGTCAAATTCTACTTGATATTCCGGAGTGTATTCCTCACGACTCACACGTGTATTTACCAATCCCTTTACATTTGATAGGCGTTTTGATAATTCAGAAGCAACTTTATCAGTTGAAAGGAAATCGAAACCATAAATTTCAATATCCAGTGTCGATTGACCACCCATCATACTCATACCACCACCTGCAATAACATTTGATTTTCGAATCTCGGGCGTTTGTTTAATATCTAAACGTACACTATCGCAAATTTGAAACAAATTTCTTGTACGTTGATCAACCGGAGTCAAACGAATGGAGAATGAAGCAATATTACTACCATTTGATTGAAACGAACCCCACACATTTTTACTACTTGCCTGCCCCACCGAATAATTAATCATATCCATTTCAGGATATTTTTTCTTCCAATCATCAGTTAATTTCTTTGCTGTTTCTCTGGTTATTTCCGTGCGGGTACCTACTGGCATTTCAATTGTCAAAGCAATTCTACCATTATCCTGAGCGGGATAAAATTCTGTTCCGATAAAAGCCGCCGGAATCATACTTAGTAAAAAGAATATTGTAGTAAATGCAATAATCGACTTCCGATGACGTACCGACCAGTTAACTATTTTAGCATATTTGTTATCCATACCATCCAAAAAGCGTTCAATTGGACTGTAAATCAATACAAATAATTTAGTACGTTCCGGATTTAGTCGCAACAATTGAGAAGCTAACATAGGAGTCAATGTCAACGCACAAATCATTGAAACAGTGATAATAATTGTTACCATCCAACCCAGTTGACCAAACATAATACCAGCAGCTCCGGTAATCATTGTCATCGGGAAGAAAACTGCAATAATTGTCAGTGTTGAAGCAATAATTGATACAGCTACCTCGTTGGTACCGTTTACAGCTGCACTTTTAGGCCTGCTTCCACGTTCAATATGCGTTGTAATATTCTCCAGTACCACAATGGCATCGTCCACCACCATCCCTATGGCGAGCGATAACGAACTTAAGGTTATAATATTTAATGAACCATCGGTAGCCCCCAGAAATATGAAAGCTGAGATAAGTGAAATTGGAATGGTAAGAATAATAATGATGGTTGCTCTCCAGCGTCCAAGGAAAAACAATACTACCATTACTACGAATAAAAATGCATAAAGAACGGTTTCTGTCAAACCACTGATTGTCTGCTTAATATTATCAGCAGTATCCATAATTACATTCAGTTTTACATCCGAAGGTAGGTTTTTCTGAATAATTGGCAATTGTTTCAATACCGCATCGGCAATTTCTACTGTATTTGACCCAGATTGTTTTTGTACAATCATAGTAGCTCCCTGTATACCATTAGTAAAACTTTTTTGTACTCGTTCTTCCAAATTATCTTTAATAACAGCTACATCTGACAAGAATACTGTTCTTCCATCAGAATTTCCAACCACAATTTTATTCAATTCAGAAGCATCTTTAAATTCACCTTGCACACGCAACGAATAGGTTTCGCTTCCTACATCCATAGAGCCGGCAGGTGTATTCAAATTTTCCATTCTTATATACTGTGCAATGCCCTCAACAGTCAAATGATAACCCTCCAATTTTACTGGATCAACATAAACCTGAATTTCGCGTTGTGGAGCACCTGTAATTGATACAGAACCCACACCATTGATACGTGCCAATGGATTTGCAACATTATCATCCAATATCCTGTACAATGCCGGTAAGCTTTTATCGGCCGTTGCCGAAAGCATTACTACCGGAATCATGTCGGTACTAAATTTGAAAATGATTGGTTTTCCTACACCAGTAGGTAAAAACGAACTTACCAAATCCAATTTATCACGTATATCATTTGTAACCACATCAATATCTAACCCGTAATTGAATTCCAACGTAATGATTGATCGGTTTTCTTTTGATACGGATTTAATACTTTTAAGATTTGCTACCGTGTTCAATGAACTTTCCAGCGGACGGGTAACATTTGTCTCAATATCCGAAGCGCTTGCACCATCATAGGTTGTCATAACCATAATGGTATTCGTTTCAATTTTGGGAAGCAAATCTATCGGCAATTTATTTAATGAAAACAATCCTAATATTACTACACCAATAAAAATCAGGGCAGTCATAATGGGTTTTCTTACAGAACTTTCGTATAAACTCATATTCTTTTTATTTACAATTTATTCATTTACAATTT
>JBMOHG010000400.1:0-3299 GCA_049317965.1 Paludibacter sp. | reverse complement strand
TCCGCAAAAACAAATTTAGAATACTGTATGTCAGCGACATACAGTATTTTTTTTGCTGTAGTTAGAAAAATATTGGATTTAATTTTCAATTTAATTTATTTAATACCAACACATTATAACATGTCGGCACTCAGTTGAGTTTGATAAATACTTTTTTTGTGCGTAAACAAACAAAAAAATTGAACGCGGATTTACGCTGATTTAGCGGATCTAATACGGATTAAAAATTGACTTCGTCAATTGATCCTGCGCTCCAATCAAAAATGCCCCGTTACTCGGGATGTATCACTTGCATTTTTTCTTAACCGTATTTTATCCGCTAAATCAGTGAAAATCAGTGTTCTATTCTCTTTATTTTGAATTAACAATAACCAAATTCAAATCGTTAAGAATATACTTACATTACAATCTTTAACTACAGCATTTTTTTATACTTCAGTAGTTGGTCAAAAAAAAATTAATGTAATTTATGATGGTGTAGTTAAATAAAAAATCTTATTCCAGCCGTTTTCTAAAAGTCTGATTATTAAGATGTGTAGGGCTATTTTTGTGAAATATCTAGTGTTATGTAAGCACGATAATGAGGTATGTAAATAATCACAAACCATTTATTCATTTCATTATCAAATTGTCACATTTTCAAATTTGTAAATTAACTTTTGTAAATCAACTTTTGTACTAATAGAAGTAAGGGATCACATCTTCCCCCTAAACGAATAAAAAAGCGATGAAAGTGCATAAATAAGAACTGCCACCACCCACGAGTTGGAATGTGTAAACATGAGATAAGCGGCCAAAACCAATAAAAGACTGGTAAACAATCCACTACGAGCTAGTCGTTGCTCTCGGTAATCAACTTTATTTTTATCAAAAGCATTAAGAGCTTGAATAATTATTAAGATGACTGCACCTAAAGAAAAAAGATAGGGAGCATAAATAACATTGAAAAGTTCGGCAACTGCACCAATAATGGTTAGTGTACCGCCAATGATAAAAAGGATTTGTAAATGTTGTTTTTGCATTATTCTTTTATTATGAAAATATCTTCGTTTTCTTTGTGCATAAGATAATGCTCACGGGCAAATTTCTCAAGATTTTCTTTGCTCGACTGTAATTGATTTTTCTTTAGTTTGGTAGCTTCTATCTCCTCTTTATAAAAATCTAATTCTTCTTCAAGCTGATTAATTTTTTGATATGATTTCCAACGTTGAATCAGATTATGTTCGTCGAAAAACGTTACAAACACAGTAAATGACAGAAAAACAATCATATACTTATTGAGTAGTACTAATCTGAGGTTTTTTCCTATTTTACTAAAATTCGACATAACAGTTAAAATAAAAATATCGTATTATTTAATTAATCTTCATAGTAGACTTAGTCGGAACTATATCATCCTTAGACAGAGTCGGAACTATAACATCCCAAAAACCCTCAAATCTTCAAATTTTCAAGTTACAAAGGTAAGCATTTTTTACGAACCTTCTTTTTTTTGAGAAATCTTTTTTTTTGTTGAACCGTACATTTTTTTTGAGTATATTTGCACACAAAAGTAGAAAAGATTTTCAATTTATGGATAATTTCATTGTTTCGGCTCGCAAGTATCGTCCGTCAACATTCAATTCAGTTGTAGGTCAGTCATCATTGACCACCACGCTCAAAAACGCAATTAAAAGTAATCATTTAGCTCATGCCTATTTGTTTTGCGGCCCACGTGGAGTTGGAAAAACTACTTGTGCCCGTATTTTTGCAAAAACCATAAATTGCCAGAATCTAACCGCTGAATTTGAAGCATGTAACCAATGTGAATCTTGCGTTTCGTTCAACGAACAACGTTCCTATAATATTCACGAACTGGATGCTGCCTCCAACAATGGTACCGATGATATTAAATATCTGATTGAGCAGGTTCGTATTCCGCCACAAATTGGAAAATACAGCGTATATATCGTTGATGAGGTTCACATGCTTTCTACAGCAGCTTTTAATGCTTTTCTGAAAACCCTGGAAGAACCGCCGGCACATGCCATTTTTATTTTGGCAACTACCGAAAAACATAAAATTATTCCAACCATACTTTCACGTTGCCAGATTTACGATTTTAACCGTATTACAGTGGCCGACACGGTAAAACATCTGCAAATGGTGGCCGAAAAAGAAGGCGTTACAGTTGATGTAAACGGTCTGAACGTGGTGGCACAAAAAAGCGATGGTGGTATGCGTGATGCATTGTCTATTTTCGACCAGTTGGTGAGTTTTTGTGGCAACAATATTACTTATCAGGGTGTAATCGATAACCTGAATGTGCTCGATTATGAGTATTATTTTCGGTTGGTAGAAGGATTACTGAAAGGAAATGTGAGCCAGTCATTGTTGATTTTCAACGAAGTACTAAACAAAGGTTTCGATGCACATCATTTTATCACCGGACTTAGTTCTCATTTGCGCGATGTGTTGGTAAGTAAAGATCCTCAAACGGTTAGTTTGCTCGAAGTGGGTGCCGATATTGGCGAGCGATACAAAAAACAAGCGCAGGAATGTTCGGTCGATTTTTTGTTTCAAGCTTTGAAATTCAGCAACGATTGCGATATTGATTACCGACAAAGTAAAAATAAACGTTTGTTGGTAGAACTCACATTAATTCGTCTGTGTCAACTGACGGATGAAAAAAAAAAATCGTTAATCAACGATGAGAAACCAGTTCCGATTCAAAATTTATCGGCAGCAACAGCAGTTCCGGCAGCTCCTGCAGCTGTTAATACAGTAACTCAGCAACCCCAAGTAATAGAGAAGCCAAAGCCGGCATCTACCGAGCATATTCCTGTGCCTCAACGTCCGGGAAGTATTTCTATTACTGCACCAGTAATTGTTTCAGCACCACAAGAAGAGTATTCTACTGCCAAAGCACAAGAAATTGTGCTACCCGAAAAACCATTTACCAATGAAGACGTAGAAATTGCATGGCGACAGTTTGCAGATACTATTCCGGAACAGGGACGTATTGCCAGCTTTATTTTGAACAACAAACCGTACCAAACTGCTGAAAAAACTTTTGAAGTAACTGTCAGTAATATATTACAGGAAAAGGAATTGAAACGCATACTACCCGATATTTTGACTTTTATACATACCAATTTGAGCAATGCAACCATAAGGATGACCATTAAAATTATGGAAGAAACCGAAAAACAGCGCGGCAACTCTCCCGAAGAACGTTTCAAAATTATGGCTGAACAAAACTCAGCACTCAATACCCTGAGAACCGGATTGAATCTGGAAATTGATTAAGGTGGCCCCAA
>JBMOHG010000399.1:0-3337 GCA_049317965.1 Paludibacter sp. | reverse complement strand
TAGTATACATAAAAAACTATTTATACTTTTGCACTTCACATTGTAATTTCGTCCGTTGTAGCGACATTACATTTTATCAAAAGCGTTAGCTTTTATTCCACTATTGAAACTTCGAAACTTCCAAATGTAAAAACGGGATAAGTTAGTAAACGCCTGCGCCAAACGGCGGGGCTTTAACTTATTACTTTTTACAGGCAGTCGAAGGCCAATGGAGCGTGATACACTAAGAGTACCACGCTTTTTTTTATGCCTGAAAATGAATAATATGAAGTAGGAAATGAGAAGGTGAAAAATATATTCACATAATTAATCTGTTTTGGTTAATTGGTTGAAAATAATGTTTATATTTGCGGAGCAATAAAAATCGAATACATTAATTTCGATAAATAGCATGTGTGCACTAAATCTCGGATATATAATCATAAATACCTTGCAAAATCGTCGGATTAGTCGTTGGGATTTGCAATCCCAACATTTGTACTATGGGAAATTGCACTCCGATAAACAAAATCGGTTTAAGAACGCATTACAAATGCTAAGAATACAAGAGTTGTGATTGCAAATCCCAACAACGGAGCGTCCAACATTAGAATAAGGATTGAGGGGGATATCCGGAAGGACAGGGGTTTGATGAATTAAAAAATATATTGACAATCAACTGAAAAACAGTGGTTTGAAACCTATTGGTCAATAACACTAAATTTCTATTTAAGTTCTCCCCGCTGTAGCGACAGCGGCAATACATATTATCAAAAGCGTTAGCTTTTATCAGTTATAAAACCAGAAATACAACTACATTTTTTAGACATATAAACAGAATAAATATATTTTTAATTTTACAGTGTAAATGTAAAAAACTATTCATACATTTGCAACTCATTAAAACAACTCGCCCGCTGTAGCGACACCGGCATTACATATTAAAAAAAAACAAAGCGTTTTTAAATATTATCCTTTCATGGAATCTCGACAGTTTCAAGTACCAAGGATGATAGCAACAAACGCTCCATGTCTATACATTATAGGCGTGGGGCTGTTGCTTATCATTTGGTACAGGGAGTCGAGACCCTCATGAAAATGATAAGCTAACAGACCCCACGCTTTTTTTATGCCCTAAAACGAACAAAAATCAATTATAAATTTAACTATTAATCTTTAAAAATTACGATCATGAAAAAACAATTTTTATTAATGCTTTTTGTAGCAATGTATTGTGCTGCATTTTCCCAAAGTAATTGGACTACAATTACGAGTGAGAACTTTGAAGGAACATTTCCTTCAACAGGTTGGAGTGCTATGTATAATAGTGGATATATAAATGCTTATTGGGGCACAGTTAGTAATATTTCTCATACGGGTTCAAATAGTGCATGGTGTGCAGCAGCAGGTACAAATGGAATATCCCCAACTTTAGGGTATTATCCTGATAATACCAGATCATGGATGATTTATGGTCCTTTTGATTTAAGTGATGCATTGGCTGCCCGTTTATCTTTTTATTTGAAATATAGCACAGAGCCAACAAATGATTATTTCTTTTATGGTGTCTCCATTGACAATGGTAGTTTTTACGGTAATTATTTGACTGGAACATCTAATTTATGGAATAAATACACTTTTAATCTTGCTGATAGTTCAGCCTATCTAGGCAATCTATGTGGAAGAAAAAATATTCGAATTGCTTTTAAATTTCAAAGTGACGGGACTTACAATCATTATTCTGGAGCTTATGTAGATGATATTGTGCTTGAAAAATACTCTCCAATGAATTTGAAATTAATTGATTTTCAAACAATCGGACAGAATTGGAATTGGAAATTGGGTGATGGTTCTAATGGCACTTGTTCACTTGTATCCAATCCTAGTCCTACAGGCATTAATAAATCAATGAAATGTTTATATTATGAAGAAGCTTACTCGATGTTTTGTACGATGAGTCCTTGTATTGGCGATGAAATTTATACTGATAATATTGGAGATTTAACTTTAACGGGTGATAACTGTAAAATAAAATTGATGGTATTTAAAAGTTTAATAAGTAATATCAGAGTAAGGTTATATAATAAAAATTTACAATACTATTACGAAAAAATAGTGCCTAATACAACGATAAATAAATGGGAGGAATTGACATTTGATTTCACTGATAATATCGGTAGTATATTTGATAGATTTTCAATATACCCTGATTCTAGAAGCAACTCCTCTGCTAGTTATTGTTATATTGATAATATTTCATTTAATTCATTTTCAACAGGTTTAAATAATATTTCGACATCAAAGAATATTAGCATTAATCCAAATCCAACATCAGACAATTTCCATATAGTTGGTTTGGAGGGTGCTAGTAAAGTTGTTATTACTGACTTAAGTGGAAAGATATTACTACAGAAACAAGTTTTAGAAAATGAAAATGTATCTGTAAATGAGTTGTCAGGAGGAATGTATTTGATTAATTTGTCCAATAATGGAGTGAGTTATCAAAAGAAATTAATCAAGAAGTAAAAAGTTTGTCATAAAAAGTGGAGACCAGAAACCAATAAAACGGGGCGTAACCGAAAAGCCATACGAGTAGGGAAATCAAAAAACTATAGTCTTATGAAAAAGTTAAATTTAGTAGCATTAATTTTAGGTTTTGTAGTTTCAGTAAATGCACAATCTACACTTTCAATCTCGGGTGGTATAAAATCTACCAAAACAGAACCAACAACGATGACTTTATGGTATGTTGATGAGTCACCTTCCAGAGATAATATTTATAAAGACATCAGGTATTCTGGTAATTACTCTGCCGACCTTAGTTTAAGGATTCAAGAAAATGATATTAATAAGAATTTTAATATTTTCTTCGAAGGACAAGGATATATAGGTAGTATTTTAGGTTTTGCATTTCATTGTGGTTATTATTATAGCGGTATTAGTGAAGGAAATTTTAGAATTAGACCGGAATTATCAGCCATGCTTGGATATTGTAAAAAGGATATCGGTACAATCGAAAATAATTCGGTATATATACAAGTAAATAAAACACAATTTCAAGATTATTCAAATGTGGGTGTCTCGTTGCAAAACTTATATGCCGGTCTTAGACCAGGGATTAGCTTTAGCTATAAAGTTGGTGACATTTCTGAAATAGGTTTGAGAATTAATTATCAACTTTCCTATAAATTAGGCACTTTAAATTTTTCAGGAACTGGTCAAGATGGAGAACACGCATCGGAATCCGAAGATTTAGGTGCAAGTAATGTCGGTTTCTATATTAATGGACAGAAAACTGCAAACTTACCATTTAATCCGGATGGATTAGAAATTAAATTGTTTTATGGCTTCTAGTTTT
>JBMOHG010000398.1:0-3338 GCA_049317965.1 Paludibacter sp. | reverse complement strand
ATTAGGTAATATCAACGAGAAAATCAAAATCAACATTCACAGCAACTTTCTTTTGTTCGTTGGTCATGTTTTTCGAACGCAGACTTCCGGCATATCCGATAACTGCAATTCCTCCAATTGAGATGCTTAATCCAATAGGTAAAACAAGACCTTTACCCGAAGTTCACATCATAATTGCAGGAATCAATGTACCAAAAGCAGCGCAAGTTCACAATGCAATTGACTGACCTAAAGCAAAACCCAGATAATACATTTGGCAAAAAGATTGTTAACCTTTGTGTGTATAAAAACTTAAATTTTACATTGAATTGCCAATACCTACAAGTACTACTGACAATATTATGACAGCAATACCTATTGTAATAGTCCATTTAGTTTTTGGAGCCACTCCTTTCCATTCATTGCGGTAAATACCCCACATATTGGCCGTAAGAATTATGGTTGACATGTGAAGAATCCATGAACTTGCACCATTTCCAAGTTTGCTTTCGCCCATTCCATAAAAGAAAAATTGTAAAAACCATGTTGTTCCAGCTAAAGCACTGAAAATTACATTTTTGGTAATAGGCGTTGATTTATCGGTAAAGTTGCGGTACGATTTGTTTTTGAGACTGAGGATAGTTGTCCAGATAAAATTAGTTGTTAAACCACCCCAAAGTATTACCACGAAAATCACATTGTTTTGGAATAGAAATTCACCCTGACCCGGATTCAAAGCTTTCCAGGCTTCATTTGCAACATGTGCCATGGGTTTACCGGCTTCAATTCCAAAATTAAAAAACGAACTTAAAATTCCCGAAAACACTGCAACAATTAAACCTTTAACTAAACTAAATTCAGCTACACTTGCTTTTTGTTGTTCTTTGGTAAGTTCTTTTTCTTTCAACATACCTGCACTACCCGAAATGGCAATTCCAATAATACATACCACCACACCCAGTAAAACCAATTGACCTCCAGGTGTCGCAAGCATATCTGTTAAAGATGTTTTACCGTCAACTGGATTTAAATTATAATAAATAGGAGGAACAATAGAACCAAAGGCAGCACAAAAACCCAGAACCACTGAATTTCCTAATGACATACCTAAATATCGCACTCCAAGTCCATAAGTAAGACCACCTATTCCCCAAAGTAAACCTAAAACAAAAGTGATTATAAGAATCTGAGAAGAAGTTTCGGCAATTATTGTTGTAAAATTTGGAATAGTGAAATATGCAGCTATGGGAGGTACAATGAGCCACGAAAAAAGGCCTCCTAAAATCCAAAAGCTTTCCCAAGCCCAACCTTTAACCTTATTGTAAGGCATATAAAAACTACCGGAGGCAAACCCACCGATGGAGTGAAACAAAATCCCTAAGAGTGCATTCATAATAATTTAGCTTTCCCTATCCCTCGTCAAAGAAGTGAATAAGTTGATGATTAATGAGTTAGTATTTTAATTTAAAATCCATCTCCAAAATGAGAGGTTTGAGAAATTTTTATCGTTTCGATGTTACATCTTTTTCGTATTGTTGAATGTCAGCAATGTAAGCTTCGCCGGCTATAACACCTTTTTTCAAGCAATAATAATCGAAAACAGCTGCCCAAGGCATTGATTTTGCTTCTTCGAGTAATGCCAAACGTTCAAAGTTTTGTCCCTTAGCTTCGAATGCTCGCAATTGAGCTATTGGTTCCAACAATGCTTGCAACAATGCTTTTTGAGTTGCGCGAACACCAACTACATAAGCTCCTATACGATTGATAGATGCATCGAAATAATCTAATCCAACGTGAACACGGTCAAGTGCATTGGCACGAATGATTTCTTGAGTAAGTGCCAATAATTCATCACTTAAAATAACAACGTGGTCGCTATCCCAACGAACACCACGACTTACGTGAAGCATAATTTCAGGAGCAAAAAGCAACAAAGAAGAGATTTTATCTGAAATGACTTCTGTAGGGTGGAAGTGACCTGAATCAAGTGTAATCATTTTGTTGTTGGCAACGCCATAACCCATGTAAAATTCGTGTGAACCAACTACATAGCTTTCGCTACCGATTCCGAACAATTTACATTCGATGCTGTCCAACATATATTCGTCATTGGTTTTATATTCGAAAATTTTATCCAACGATTCTTTCAAATTCTTGCGATACAACAAACGGTCAACGGTTAAATCTTTCGATCCATCAGGAATCCAGATATTATGAATACATTTTGATCCTAATTGACGACCCATTTCTTCAGCAATTTTACGACTGCGAATTACGTGTTCGATCCAGAATTGACGGATAGCAGGATCGCGGTGCGATAATGTAAATCCATCAGCCGATTTTTCGTGCGAAAAACAGGTACAGTTGAAATCAAGTTTGTAGTTTTTTTCTTTTGCCCAGTCAATCCAACTTTGAAAATGTTTAGGCTCAATTTCGTTACGGTCAACAGACTCACCACCAAAATCGCCATAAAAAGCGTGGATATTTACACGGTGATCTCCCGGAATTAACGACATCGCTTTGTCAATATCGGCTTTTACTTCAGCCACTGTTCTGGCTTTTCCTGGATAATTTCCTGTAGCTTGAATTCCGCCTGTCAGTTCGCCGTCGCCGTTTTCAAATCCGGTAACGTCATCAGCTTGCCAGCAATGAAGTGAAATTGATAGTTTGTCAAGTTGCGCTACTGCCTCTTCTACATTGATACCTAAATCAGCATAACGTGCTTTTGCATATTCAAATGCTTGATTAATTTGTTGTTTTTCCATGGTTTACTATTTTATTTTAATAATTAATTGCTTTCCTGTTTCAATAAATAAAAGGCGGGACAAAGATATTTATTGCAATAAAATTTCAACATTAAAATTTGATATATAAACATTAAATTTTGAATGAAACGATTTTAAAGTGTGACATTGTCGTAGTTTAATATTGTTTCCAACAAATTTTTCTTGGCTCAATTTCAAAACGAGTTGATTTATAGCGAATTGAAAGAATAGGTCTTTAGCGTTTTATATTTGCAAAACGAATTAAACTTCGTAATCCACCGCTGCACGCGATGTTCTCACTTTACCAATATAGGCTGCAACACGTTTATGGGCTGGATGTTCCTGATAAGCATCCAGTGTTTCGAAGCTTTCAAACTCAGAATAAAGCGCTATGTCGTAGTTGGTTTTTGGTGCATTAGGGCAATTTATACCTACTTCAATTACTTTAATTTCCGGTATCAGATGAATAAGATTTTCGAGTTCTGATTTGATAATCAGTGCATTTTCTTCCTTTGATTTTCCTTCAGCATTTTCTGCTAAACCGAAAAAAACAATGTGTTTAATCATAATTGTAATTTTATTAATTTGTTTATT
>JBMOHG010000397.1:0-3341 GCA_049317965.1 Paludibacter sp. | reverse complement strand
TCCTTCAGAATATTTCCCGATTCAGCATGATCCGACATCCTGAAAAGAATTCCCAGCGAAAGTGTATGATGAATGTCGGCCTGACCAATATCCAGGATGGTGGCATCGTAGTTTCCAAGAATCTCGGTAATTGCCGAAGTTACTCCGGGTTTATCGTCTCCCGAAATGCTGATTAATATAATTTCACTGTTAGGCATGGGGACATTTACAATTTATTCATTTACAATTTACTATTGCATGTATACTTTATTCTCTTAAAAATTGAACTAGTTAAGAAATTAAAAACAATTGTTTTTTTTTCAAATCTTTTGTCTTGATTCTTTTGTCTTGTAACTAGTAACTTGTAACTAGTAACTAGTAACTTCCACATCATTTTCTCTTCAAATACTTTTGATAAGTGTCGAGGGTATTTTGAACATAACGAACAGTTTGTTTTCCTCTGAAAAAACCATATTTCACCACAGGATCCTGATAAAATTGTGGTTCGCTTTTTTTAAGCAGAAATTGTTCTACATGATTGAACCAAATATGCGAATCTTTACCATATTTTTTTGTTAGCGCCATAGCATCCAATATATGAGCCGGACCAGAATTATAACCTGCTAAAATAAATTTAATACGTTCATCTTTATCCTGAACTTGTCGGAAGGTCATATTTAAACTCTTTATATACTGCACACCAGCCTCGATATTCAGTTCCGGATCAAACTTCGATTTACTGTTTAGACCAAAATTAGCAGCTGTACGAGGCATTAATTGCATTAAACCGGCCGCACCTACCCACGAAACTTCCGAGGCATCAAATCGTGATTCGTGAAAAGCCAATGCTGCCAACAATCGCCAATCCCAATTGATAATGGGTGCATATTTTTTAAACAAATGATCGTAAGGTGAAATGGAACCTTTCGGAATTCTGACTTTACGCATTGCAAAATAAGGACTTCTTTCCCAGTATTTTTCAAGCAATCGCGATTGAACTCGGTCAGTTTGGGGCAGTTTTATCCATTCGTTTATTGCATTTTGTAATGCAATACTTTCTGAATTGATGAGCCAGCCATTATGTTGCTCAAAACCAACTTGCATACCACAATCCAGTCGATTGTAATATGATTTTTCGAGCAATGCAACATTTCTATATGCCAAGGTAAATTTGATTTTCTTTTCGCCAACCATATCAATCAAATCTTCATTGGAGAGTGAATCGGCTGCAAAAACTATATTTATCGTACCACCTATTTCTTCATTCAACGCTTTTAATCTTTGATGAAAAATGCTGTTTTCTCTTACGTATACGCTTTCGCCGGCCAATTCGGTAACATCGGTTAAAGCCTTCACACTTAGGTTTTGAACCAGTACCTGATATGATTCACTTTGAGGCAATACAAATTGAAACTCCTTTTTTAGTTCCTTAGTTTCAACCACATTGTAAGTTACAATATCAACTTTTTTATCGCGAAGTAACTGTATTAATTCACTTTCGTTTTTGGCGATGGTAATTTTCAGATTCAAATTCAGGTGCTTCGACAGATTTTCGGCCATTTCATAATCAAATCCCATCATTTCATCCCTGAAAAGAAAATAAGATGTTGGGCCATACATTGTAGCAACCCTCAGAGTGTCAGAAGCAATAATTTCGTTTAAATCAGTTGAAACAATCTCTGATGACTCCTTTTTTTTCTGCTCACACGAAGCAAGCAAAAAAAGAATTAAGAGAAGTAATAAGAGTTGTTTTGTGATTTGCATAGGTAAGTGTAAAGATGATAGAGAAAAATAAAACGGTAAAAATAGTAAATTTAACTCACATGTTCAATATTATCCTCTTGAATTAAATCAAATCCATTCATTCGCAAAAAAACCTGCGCAGTAGCCAACACATCTTTCTGACAATAGGTTGCAATGCGTTTTAAGTTCTTTTCAATGTAATAAACCGATGCCACCTGACTTCCATCAATATCATCTTTAGGAGTTGGAATTCCAAATACGGCAGTTAATAATTTCAGCGAACTATAATTTTTATAATCACCAAATTTCCACAATTCGAGTGTATCAATAAACGAAATCTCCCATGGCTTTTTGCCGGCAATCTGAAAGATAGAGGGTAATGCCAATCCGTTGATTAACATCCGGCGGCAGATATATGGAATGTCGAATTCTTTAATATTATGACCACAAAGTGTATGTTCTTTGGTTGTGCAAAATTTGGCAATCAAATGAGTAAATTCAATCAGCAACAAACGCTCATCGTCTCCGGCAAATGATTTTGTTCGAAAATGCATTTCTACACCTTGAAAATGGACAAACCCTACCGATATACAAACTATTTTTCCAAATTCGGAATATATTCCTGCACTGGAATTAAAAGCTTCGGCTGCTGTAGTTTCATCGCTGTATTTTTCGGGCATTCGCTTTTGAATCAAGCTGTATTTATCTTCCCAAATATGAGCTAGTTCTTCAGATAATTGAGAGTAATCTGATGTTTGTGGAACAGTTTCGATATCCAAAAACATAATTTTTTGCAAATCACTTTTTAGCATAATATTAGTTTGAAAGGTTTGATGTTTGAACGTTTATTTAAGGTTGTTCTCAATATATTTAGTCAGAATATCAATGGCAATATGGTTATTACCACCTTGTGGAATGATTAAATCGGCAAAACGTTTAGAAGGTTCAATAAACTGCAAATGCATTGGTTTTACTGTATGTTCGTAACGTTCCATTACTTTGTTTACCGACCGGCCACGTTCAACAATATCGCGATTAATAACCCTTATCAAACGATCATCGGCATCAGCATCTACAAATACTTTCAAGTCCATCATTTTACGTAACTCCGGATTGGTAAGTACCAAAATTCCTTCAATAATGATAACATGACATGGTTGAATGGGAATTGTTTCGCTGGCGCGTGTGCAGGTAAGGTACGAATAAATGGGCTGATCAATTGTTTTACCTTTTTTGAGTTCTTTCAAATGTTTAACCAACAGCTCAAATTCAATTGAATCGGGATGGTCAAAATTTATTTCTAATCGTTCTTCTAAAGGTAAATGACTGCTGTCGCGATAATACGAATCTTGAGGAAGAATAACAACTTCGCCCTGAGGCAAACGTTCTAAAATTTTGCGTACAACAGTCGATTTTCCTGAACCTGTTCCACCCGCAATTCCAATTATTAACATAATGCTTAATTTTGTTTGTTTCAGAGCACTAAAGTAAGAAATATTTTTTTTTGATTGGCTATGTTTATGTTTTATTTTCGATTTGAAACAGTAATAATTTTTATTGTATTAATTTTTAGTCAGTTACAAATGCAAATTAATTTGTCGTGAAATAGACAAATTTAT
>JBMOHG010000396.1:0-3342 GCA_049317965.1 Paludibacter sp. | reverse complement strand
TTACACTACCATTTACACTACCATTAGTACCCGGAACTTCTGTTACATTCCAGTTAGCACCTGTTTCCCAGTTACCTGAACCTGTAAAAATCGGAATATTTGAAAAACTAGATTCCGCAGATAAAATTGTTCCTGATCCATTTGTTACATATCCCTTAAAATAAATTGTTGTGCCTCTATTAACAGCACAATTCAATTCAAAAGTACCACCAGTCAATCCTCCTTCAGATAAACTATTACTACCTTCGTTAACATTAGGATTTATATCCCAATAAATTCCTCTATCTATTATTCCATCGACTAAATCTCTAACAGGAGTTGTAACAGTTGCACCTAAATCAGCCGTTAGCAATTTTATATTTGCTGAAGTAGGTGTGTGTATGTATTCCAAAGCACACTTTTTTGGGTTTTGTGATGCGGTATTATTATTAAACCTAATCAAACCATCCCATGTATCATACTCGTAAATTCTAAAATAAACTTCATCATTAGAACTTGGAAGAGTAACAGTAACTGTTCCATTTACATCATTGTAAATGACCTGTTCACCAGTTCCAAGATAAGTTGTATTAGCTGTTGGGCTAACATCATTTGGCGGATTAGTGAATGAATTAGTGTTATTTATTTTGATTATTCTTTTAGAACCATTTCCTTGAGAGCAACCTAAAGTTATTGTATTGGAAGTTACCGAAATAATCGAAATTGAAGATGCCTGAGTAGACGGAGCAATAAACTCGGTACCATTAACACCGACTCCTTTAAGATATGCACCTGTAGTAATTGCACCCCCGCCTACCGCGGTTGTAGTGGTCAAAACCCATCTAATTTTTACATCAGATTTATTTTCACAAGCTGCGGGTAAAGTAAAGTTTGGAGTTTGAAAACTAGTAGTAAGCGTTAGTGTTGACCCAAAATCAGTCCATGCACCTCCACTTATGCTGTATTGCGTTTTAAAATCTTTAGGACCTGTTGTAGCTGTTGTTTTCATTTGAAAGGACACACTTAATGATTTGTAAGCTGCCGTACTAAATGAAGATGTTTCCCAACTATCTGACAAAACTGCATCCCAACCTGTACATAGCTGTCCATTTGTAACTCCATAAGAACTGGATGACAGGCCTGGAAAATTCATTACACGTCCTTGACCAGGATAATTAACAGCAATACCTGCTGAAGCGTTTAAAGTAGCTGTATTATCTAAGCTAAATGAAACAATTTGTCCCCAAGTTAGTTGAACAGAAAGTAATGCAAAAAGCACTAGAAAAATAGGTTTTAGCCTGAGAATAAAGGATTTGTTTTTCATAAGGCATTCGTTTTTATTGATTATTTGATATTTAATGATTTGATATTTTGTATAAAATGCTACACTACTAAATTCTATACTACAAATTATAATCTTTACAATTATAGATTTTCGGTACAAAGATACGATAAATTACATTGTAATTATATCTTCAATGTTAATTTTCCGTAATTTTATAGTTAAATTACTATTAAATAAATAATTGTGACCTAAAAAGTAAATATATTAACAATGTAACTGCATTTATTATTACAAGTTGAAAACATATATTTTAGCAATATTGTTCATTTATATATTTCAATTTAACAAAATACCGGTTTGTTATTTTGTAAATTTAACATACTGGTGCATTTGGAAATTAATGTATACATCTGAGTTAATAAAATAGACCAGAAACTAAAGTTGAATAAAAACTCAACAAAAAATTGCCAATTTTTTTCGATTAAAGTTCTACTCTAAATTAATATTCAAATAAAATGCCAAATATTCATTTATTTGAATATATGGCATTTACAAAAAACTTGATTGAAAGCTATCTTCGAAATCAAATAGATATACTCGAAAATGAGGAATTAAATCAATTATTTTTGTTTGGGAAGTTTCTTTGAACCTTTCTTTAATAGAAAATCTACATTTTTGGCAACAGACTTTACTGTCAATGTTGCACCGGTAAAGCCATCGGGAACGACATCTTTTGCTTCGGTAAGTGTTTTTCCATTCCACAATTTAAAGAAGCCATTTTTCTCAAGTTTACGCACATAACTTAATGTTTCCCAGTGAGATAATATAGCCACTTTTTGAATTACCCAGTTTTTATCTGTAATAATCATTACCGGTGTTAAGTTATTATATCCCTTTACGTTTTGACAAAAAGGCACACTCGACATTGCATATCCGAATATTTGATCTTCGACACCTAAAATACTATACCAATAGTCATTTACTTTTTCAACTTTTACAGCATCTGCATATACACTCTGCACAACGGTTTTATTAGAAATTTCACGGAAAACCGGCTTTTTTTCTTCTGGATCTCTTTTCCTTTCTTGAGCATAAACTGCACTTGTTATAAAAACCAGTGCGATTAGAAATTTTTTAAACATCATTTTTGTAATTATAATTCTACTTATTATTATTTTTTATTTTCAGGCAAAAGGACAAATCGACTATAGTTTTTACCAAATATCTTTTTTGCAAACGCTTGTAAATATTTTGATGATAGTTTTTCAATTTGTTCCAACTCTGGTTTACCATCAGTTGTATTTATTCCATTTGCCAAATTAATAGTTAACTCGTTAACCCAATACTGGTTGCTTTTTAAATTAAGTTCTAATTCGTTTTTTTGTGCCAGTTTCACTTTAGCCAAATCAGTTTCGGCGACTCCACTTTCCTTTACTTTTTCAATTTCTTCTAATGCAGCTGCAGTTAAGCTTTCCACATTGTCGGGAGCACATTGAAATGAAATTTGCTCAGTATAGTTTTCATAAGGAAAATGAACAAATCTACCTCCTGAACGGACTCCATATACGCCGCTTTTTTTCTCGCGCAAATTCTCCATAAACTTGATAGTCAACACATCATTAAGCGATTTAAGAAGATATTCATCTTTTGGACTAAATTTTATAGCATTTGTAAAAGTCAT
This sequence comes from Paludibacter sp., assembly GCA_049317965.1. GTDB lineage: Bacteria > Bacteroidota > Bacteroidia > Bacteroidales > Paludibacteraceae > Paludibacter. The sequence continues at coordinate 397 of JBMOHG010000396.1, read as the reverse complement.
ATTTACACTGCTTTTCTGATCTGTACCTTTATTAATATTGAGGCAAAATTAGGAAATTGGAATACTTATGCAAATACCATACTTATGGTAAATTCAATGAAATGTGATATTTTGACAGCAATTTTGTAATTTTCATCAAATTTTTCAAATAATTTAATTGAAAATCGAACACAAAGTTAGTTATTTTTTTGTATTTATTACAATTTTAGTTATTTTTATTTTTAGAAGGCAATAAAAAATTGATAATAAAAAGGCAAAAAATTCTGTCACAACGTTGTGAAAGCTTCGCCGAGGTGTAAAAGTACATTCACATCGTTGTGAAAGCTTCGCCGAGGGTAAAATGTACATTCACATCATTGTGAATGCTTCGCGGAGAGCTAAAAAGTAGAATCACATC
>JBMOHG010000395.1:0-3355 GCA_049317965.1 Paludibacter sp. | reverse complement strand
AATTAAAATAATAATATCAATGAAAGTAGAATACAATAACCTATATACTCATTTCGTTCTCACCACTATTCACCGTATGCCATTAATACCAGAAGAACACCGTATTAGAATTGAGAAATACATTACAGGCATAATAAATCATAGAAACTGCAAGTTATATGCAATTTTTGCTAATCCGGAACATGCTCACATTCTAATATCAAGAGCTCCAACAGTAAGCGAAGAGTGGATTTCAACTCAAATAGAAGAATTATCGACGAAATTTATCAACGAAAATAAACTCTCAGTTGGGAATTTTACCTGGCAGGATTCATGTGCAGCATTTTCTGTTTCAAAAGGAGATATTGAAAAAACATGTAAATACATTTTAAATCAAAAAGAAAAACATAAAAAGAAATCATTCGCAGATGAGTATTCTGAATTTATAGAATATTACGAACATACGATTCAACCAAAAATCTTTTTAACCCCAAACAAAACAGTAAAATAAGGGTTGGTATTTATAAATGATATTTCTGTTCTACTAAGGGGCTACGCATATATGAATAGCAATTTAGTTTCTGCTTTGTTTTATAAATAATGATTTATATTGATAGTTACCAGTCGTTGTAAAAACCAATTGGTATTTAGTGTTACAAGTCACTAGGAGTTGTAAAAACCAATTGGTATTTAGTGTTACAAGTCGCTAGGAGTTGTAAAAACCAATTGGTATTTAGTGTTACGAGTCGCTAGGAGTTGTAAAAACCAATTGGTATTTAGTGTTACGAGTCGCTAGGAGTTGTAAAAACCAATTGGTATTTAGTGTTACAAGTCACTAGGAGCTCACAAAACTAAATAGTATTTCTCTGATAGGATGCTTGATATTCAATAAACTATATGCGAATCACCTTAGTAGAAAAAGTGTAGAAAAAAAATGAAACTCTTATTTCCAATTTATTAATATTATGAAAACCAAAATTAAATTTCTTTTTATAAGCATGTTTTTGCTACTGCTGCAAACAAATGCTCAAAACCTTTCGGGAGTAAAAATATGTGTCAATCCCGGACATGGCGGGTATGATAGCGACGACAGAAATATGATTATCGCACCTTATGCTCAAGGCGATCCGAATGGATTTTGGGAATCACAAAGTAATCTCGACAAAGGTAAACAACTGCGCGATATGCTTGTTGCGGCAGGAGCTACCGTGATTATTACCCGCGCTACCAATACCACAGCCGATGATTTAAATCTTTCGGTAATCGTGGCAATAGCCAATCAGAATAATGCCGATTTTATGGTAGCCATACACAGCAATGCGGGAAGTGGCGTTGCCAATAGTGTGCTGCAATTGTATGCCGGAAAGGAATTGTCAGACGCAACAGTGTATGCTACAGCTACCCCATGGTCCGATAAAAGTCGTGAAATAAGTACTGTTATTGCCAAAAATCAATATGCCAATCAAATCACAACCTGGTCATCGGGTTATTCGGTTCAAGGTGATAAAACCTTTGGGCGAATAGCCATGGGATGGAGCGATGGTTATGGTGTATTACGCGGTTTAACTGTTCCTGGTGTAATTTCTGAAGGTATGATGCACGATTATATTCCCGAAACATATCGTTTGATGAATATGGAATACAAATGGCTGGAAGCATGGAATTTTTTCAAATCATTTAGTAACTATTTTAAACCTACCGAAATAATTCCAAATGGTGTTATAGCCGGTTCAGTGCGTGATAGTCGCAATCTGAATACTGCTACATATTATAAATTGAAAGGAAAGGACGAACTATTAGCACTGAACGGAGCTAAACTCACAGTGTTGGAAACCGGCACAAGTTACACTGCCGATCAATTGAACAATGGGGTGTATGTTTTTAAAAATCTGGCTCCGGGTATTTATAACGTAAAAGCAGAAGCCGTAGGTTATTACCCTCAAACAGGAACGATTACAGTGACGGCCGGCAATATTTCCTACTTTAATTTCAACTTAAATAAAGTACGCAATACTCCGCCTCAGGTTGTATCATACACTCCAAAAGTGGCTATTACCGACAGTGTGGAATGTTCTACAAGCATTGTATTGAATTTCAATTGGGATATGGATGTGGAATCTACCTCGGCAGCATTCTCAATTTCGCCTGCCGTTCCGGGAACAATTACTTTTGAGGATAGTCAGTACCGTTTGCGTTTTACACCTACAAAACCGCTTGAGAAAACTACTCTCTACACAGTCAAACTCGCGAAAACCGCTAAACATCCCGATAATTTGAGTATGGCAGATGATTTCACCTTTCAATTTAAAACCAAAGGACGCAACCGGTTGGAATTGTTGACTTCTTATCCATATCAGGGTGATAAAGGTGTTTATACCAAGCCTTTATTTCGATTTGTTTTTGATAAAGCGTTGAATACAGCTAATTTACTCACAGCAATAAAAGTATTTGATAAAAATGGATTGGAACTGGTCAAAAATTCGCGTTCCTTTTTAAACAATTCTGTGTCTGCTCCTTATGGTTCGTGTTATTTTGAACTTACAAATGCATTAAACCCAAATGAAGATTATAAAGCTGTAATTTCGAGTGGTTTGGTTGATCAGGTTGGGGTATCTGTTGTAGAACCAATTGAAATAAATTTCCATACATCTCCTGTTTTGGTAACAACACAGCCTTTGGCAGATGGTTTTGAATCGACAGGTTTGTACAGTTATGATATTGCACAAAGTTCGCAGGTAAATTCTGCTACTGTAACTACCAATTCAACCAAAAAATTGTTTGGAAATTATTCTAATCAGTTTAGTTATTCTTTTGCCAATGGACCTGCAACTGTAACTTACAAGGCTTTAACGCCAACTGTTACTGTTAATAGGAATAAAGTATTGGGAATGCACATTTATGGCGATTTAAGTGGAAATGAGCTGCAACTTCAATTTACATCTGGTGCTGATGTGCGTTATGTAAAACTTTGCGATATAAATTTCTTTGGATGGGAATTTGTCGAAACACGTTTGTTATCTTTAGCCGAATTGTCTGATTATCAATTGACAGGTTTCAAGGTGACTCGTAATGATGGCGTTTTATCCGGCAATGGTGATATGTATTTTGATAATATGCTTTTGTATGATACACCTTTGATGTCGGTGTGGAATTTGATGAAAGACAAAATAAAGATTTATCCAAATCCGGTAAGTGACATGCTGTATGTTACTGTCGATAATGACGAAATACCCACTTTACAACTATATGCGATTAATGGAATTTTGTTGAAGGAATTTAAAGCTAAAGAAATGAATGTCAGAGATATTGCTGTCGGAACATATATCCTAAAAATTAAACTAAAAGATAGTTTTGGTAGTTATCCTGTAATGATTTC
>JBMOHG010000394.1:0-3357 GCA_049317965.1 Paludibacter sp. | reverse complement strand
CTTATAGGTTATATTTTTCGAGCCCCTATATTAATCAGCATTGCGAAATTAAAGCCGCCTATAGTTTTAAATAAATATTATGATTACAATCCTAAAAAAGTATCCGATTTACGTTCTGTTTTTTGCTATGCTGACATCTTGTGCCAATTCCATAATTGAAGATGCCCCGTGGAATAATACACCTGTTCCGGTGGTGTTTTCTATTTTATCGCCCAATGAAGCTGTTCAGGTTTATTTATACAGAACCTACAACAAGGATATCCCTGCCGTTAAAAACCCCTATCCCGAAGCAAAGGTTTATGTGTGTGGTTCCGACAGTGTATGGATTGAGCTTACTCGCTTATCGTCAGATACAACCATTTTTGAAGACAGTAAGAAAATGCTAATCATTAAAATGGGTAAAACATATTCACTGAAAGTTGAATTAAACGACAGAACCTTACACGCTCAAACCACCATTATTTCCGAACCTGCACTAATTGCCAATGCCAATTGTGTTTTTAGCGGCTATACTTACAACTCATATATTAGAGATTCGTTTCCAAAGCATGTACTTGATACTATCAATATTAATGATTTAACTGTGAAATTCTCGCTTCCGGGTAATGTCGACTGCGAATACTGGTTTTCTGCATTCTCAGAACAAATATATGGAAATCGATTTCCGAATCAGGGAAGTTTTCAGGCAAATGATTTCGGGGCACCAAAAGATTCAACTACTTTTACTTTGAAACTAATAACTGTAGATCCTAATTTGAATAGATATTTATCTTCACAATCTATCTCCACCACCTCCGAAAGTTATAGTTATAACTCTCCTGTTCTGGCCTTGATTCAATCTTTTGGAGGTGTACTTCCGCAGTTTTCCAATATCGTAAATGGTGTTGGGCTTTTTGGAAATACTGTATCAGACAATAAACGAGTAACAATAAAACCCTTAGCCAACTAACATGAAGAGAGTATTCGTTAATGTAAAAATCTTTAGTTTGTTTTTGCTATGGGTTGCATGTATTACAAACCTAAATGCGCAAGAAGCTGAAATCAGGTATAAAGTATATGGAAAAATTGTAGATGCCCGTACAAAAAAAGGAATAAAAAAAATACCCATCACGGTAATGCCTTTCAATCGGGTAATAAATGCCGATAACAAAGGCGGTTTTCTGTTTAATATGCCAAAAGGAAATTTTTCGTTTATAGTTGATTATTATCCGTTTATAAAGCAGGATGTGGAACTCGATTTACTGTCGGATACAACACTGATAATAGTACTACACACAATTCCGGGAGTAAACTACTTGGAAGAGGTGGAAGTGATTGCATCCAGACCGGCTACAGAAATGCCTGCTGCTATTGAACTGATAGATGGACGGCAACTCAAAAGCCTACCAGCTATGATAGGCGAACGCGATATTTTAAAAGCATTTAGCCTGACAGCCGGGGTAACATCCAGCAGCGAAGGAGCAGCCGATATGCAGGTGAGGGGCGGTTTACACGGACAAAACTTGTATTTGTTGGATGGTATCCCTTTGTATTCTACTGAGCATTTCTTTGGAATGGTTTCCGTCTATAATACTACCATCGTTAAAAGTGCCAGACTCTATAAGTCAGGTTTCCCTGCGGAATATGGCGGCAAAATATCTTCTGTCATCAATGTTCTTGCCAAAGATGCCGACCTGAAGAAATTCAGTGGAGAAGCAGAAATTGGAATACTTACCAGCAAACTGGCATTAAATATTCCCTTGGTAAAGGATAAATTAGCTTTATCACTTGCAGGGCGGTTGTCCAATTATAGCGTAGTTGATATTATTTCAGCAATTCTTCCAGAACGGATAGGAACACGTTTTGGTGTTCATTTCGGTGATGTTAATGCCAATATGTTCTGGAAACTTTCAGAAAAAAACAAATTAAAACTAACTTTCCTGAGTAATACGGATGGATTTGATGTTCAAAGTACGATGGATAATGATAGAAATAATGTATGGTTTAAAAATCATCAACAAAATCTGGGTTTAAATTGGTATAATACACTATCAGAAAAAATGGAGAATCATCTGCTAGCGTATGCAGATATCTATGGTTATGATTTTGGAAACTCAACTCAGGATTTTAATACGGGCATGAAGCAAATGTCTCAAGTGCTAACCGGTATAAATTCGATGGGTCTTGTAGATAAATATAATTTCCGAATATCTAATAAATTGAACCTAAATGCAGGTTTGTCTTTCAAGTCTTACGGTTTTTCGCCAATACAATTTAATTTGAATGATTCAAACCTCAACAGTATAAAAGTAACAAACCAAATCAGTTTAAACGAAGTAGTGGTTTTTGCTGAAAGCCAATATCATCTCACCAAACAACAAACCCTAACGGCTGGATTACGGCTAAGCTCGATTGGAAATAGTGATAAAACATTTACCAACCTCGAACCTCGGATTGCTTATCATGGCATTTATGAAAATAATTATTCAATAAGTGCTTCTGCAAGCAGAATGACTCAGCCCGTTCATAGGGTTGCCAATTCGGGGCTGGGTTTCTCCTTCGAGATGTTTTATCCATCGAGTTCAACACTACTGCCCGAAAGTTCATGGAACTTTTCCATTGGTGGAGCAAAAGATTTCACATGGAAAAATAAGAAACTGTCGTTAAAAGTAGATGCATGGTACAAGACAATGGAAAACATTGTTGAGTTTCAGGATGGATATGATGCATATTATACCGTGTTATATAGTATGCAAAGTAATGTAACCAGTGATACAAAGAAATACCTCGCTCAAGGAAATGGTAAAGCATATGGTATTGATTTCTCTGCGAGTTACGACATAAAAAATCTGAGACTGACAGCTGATTATACCTTAATGAAAGCAGAGAATCAGTTTGATAAGTTAAACTATGGTCGCACATTTGCCGCACCTACCGATATACGGAATTCACTTTCGCTAACTTCGGAATATAAACTTTCCGATTCGTGGAGTTTTACAGCTACTTGGCAATTTAATTCAGGAAAACCAATAACTGTTCCGACTTATATCTTTTCCAATCCTGTTTCAAATTATAAACCTTCACAAGTTTACGACTATAGTGGAGCAGATTTTCAACGCATAGTAACCGAACGAAACAATTACAGGACAAAACCCTTTCATAAATTAGATGTTTCATTTAATCACAATTACAAAACCCGTAAAAAACATTTAGATGCACGTATCTCGTTAGGGATTTACAACGTTTATAATCGTGCAAATCCATATTTATACTATATTGATGGTATTCAAAACGCCGAAAAAACCTATACTCCCGTATTGAAATCCATGTCAATGTTTCCTATTTTGCCATCGTTTAGCTGGTCGGTAAAGTTTTAAA
>JBMOHG010000393.1:0-3360 GCA_049317965.1 Paludibacter sp. | reverse complement strand
TAAATGGTCCAACTTTGTCAATAGTGCGGAACGCTTCATCGGGCTGACGACGACCCGGATTATCGTGCGAACTGAAAACCCACTGGAACTGTCCGCAAACACTGTCTTTGGCATGTTCGGCAAGTTTTATTTTTGTTTCCAGCAACTGACAAGCACGATTTTCGCTCCATTTTCCATTAATGTCAAAAGCTGCTGGCTCGGTATGGAAACCAAGACTGCGCCATGCTCCGTATTCGCCATTCAGCAATTGGTCTTTTTGTGCTAATTCACGACCGTAATTTTCTAATTTTCCTCCATAAGTTCCGCTCCAATTTTGCACCACATTCCAATCTGTTCCTTCGCCACCATTACAAGTAGTAATCACACGCATATTTTGTGCTGTTGGGTCCATTTCGCGAATAATACTACTACACTCTTCGGCAAAATCTTTGGGTAACACACTTTCATTTTGCAAACCCCACATTACCACAGACGGTGAGTTGCGATGTTCTTTTACCCATTGACGAAGAAAGGTTTTGAAATTGCTTCGAAACTCAGGAGTGTCGTACCAAATATGTGCTGAAAACTGAGACCAGTATAGCATTCCTTTTTCGTCGAGTAGTTTCTGATATTCGAGGTTGTGTGGTTGGTGTGCGTCCCTAAATGCATTGAATCCAGCCGATTGAATTTGTTTTATTCGCGAAGCAATTTGCTCATCCGAAAATGCATGAGATTGCCCAAACTGATGTTCGTATTCGCATGTACCGTTGATAAAAGTTGGCTCGCCGTTAATGTAAAAACGACCGTCACCATCGTTTAGTTTCACCGGCCAACTAATGGTACGAATGCCATAAGGTGTTGTCATTTCGTCGGTGGTAACATTATTTCCGCGTTTAATCATCGAAGCCAGTTTGTACAAATAGGGTTTTTCGATGCTCCAGCGGATAGGATTTGATACTGGCGATGATTGGCGGATGATTTTGGTTTCGCCGGCTCTCAGCATTACTTTTTCAACCAGACGAAAAATAGCATTACCGTCATCGTTGTTCAGTTTATTCACTACTTCAATTTCGGTATTTTGTGTAGAATAATTCTTCACTTCGGTTTCAATAAATAGCGAATCGGCTTTATAGTTATTCCAAACATGAATACCAAAAGGCTCAATACGAACATTATCAGTCACCTCAAGCACTACCGGACGGAAAATGCCCAACGGTTGCGAACCTTCGCTGAAACCCCATTCCGACGAGCAGCCACCGCATACCCATGGCATGTCCGAAATCATTTCAGGATGTTCGGCCAGCACTTTCAAATGATTGATTTGTCCCGGTTTGATTTCTTTGGTTACATCAATCGTAAAAGTGGTTCGTCCGCTTACGAATCGCCCCATATTTTTACCGTTCAATGTTACCGTTGCATAAGTTCCAACGCCTTCGAAGCGCAGAAAGTATTGTTTTCCATCGCCTGCATTTGGAGCAGTAAAAGTCTTAGAATATGTTGCGGTACCGTGCAAATTACCATGAGTGAGTTGGCGATAACCGAAATAATCGTCCCAATTGTGCGGCACATTTACTTTTAGTGTGTCTTTGCCCATCCATGTTTTCCAACCATCATTCAAACTCATGGTGGTTCGACGTTCCTTGACTTCCGGAGTCGGAAAATTGATTGCCGAGCGCCCCAATGGTTTACTTGTAGCTACTGCAATACCGCGCTGATCAAATTTATTCACCCCACAATAAAAATGATAAACTACATCCTGATAATTTATTACATAACTTTTGTGAGCGAAAAGATTATCGTAACTCTTCGATGGAATAATCAAATCGTCACCTTGCCAGTCAGTCCAATGAATCAAATCGTAACTACATGCAAAAGTGTTGAATGCCTTGTAGTTGCGGTCGGCACGGAAAGCCGAAAAATAGAACATAACATAAACATCCCCGATTTTCTGGATATGTGCGTCGCCGGTAATGCCTTCTTCGTGTGTAAAAACAGGATTACCAGTATACCGCTTCCAATTTTTCATATCGTTGGAAAGTGCTATGCCAATGCGTTCGGCTTTAATTTTGTTGGCAGGATTAATTCCACCAGCATTGTAAAACATTACAAAGGGTGCACCTAGCGTTTTCTTTTTATCCCAATAAATTGTGCTTTTGTACTGCGTAATATTTTCAAAGTATTGGTGGTCTTTGTCTTCTGGAGTCAAAATTGGCTTTGGCAACACTTTCCACTCTACAACTTCTGTCAGGTTTTTTTCGGGTGTAAATGCAAGGCCAACCTTTAGTGGGCCAGCTTCATAACCTGTAGATGTACCACCAATATAAGTCATCCAATAGTTACCTTTGTAAGGTTGTAGTTCATAACTTCCACCCCAGTCCATATCGGGTAAAGAAGGAAAACCTCCGCGCTGATTGGAGTCCCAAGCCCCTTCGCGAAAGGGTAGAATAATGCCTTTTGGAGTCCAATCCAGAAGGTTATCGCTCACAGCCAGGCAGGTCTGGTAACCACGACCGTCTGTTCCCGTTTTGCCATTGTACATCAAGTAAGTCATGTACCATTTGCCGTCTTTTCGGAAAACCGTCGGGCAATCTACTTTGTAATTATTGGTAGTGGGAGCTATAGCCAACCCGTATTTGTAAGGCGTTTTAATCTGTTCATAGATTTCTGCCATTTTATGTTCAGAAACTGATTGAGCAAAAAGATATGGAGATAAGATGATAATAATTAGCAAATATATTTTTTTCATCTAAACATGTAAATTGCCTCCGGCTTATGCCGGATGTTATAGGAGTTGTTATTTGATTGATCTTTACCTAATTCTATGTTACCAAATTAGAACTCAAGTAAATTTTAAAGATAGTTGAACCACAAAAGAGCACAAAGTACACAAAAGTTATTTTCTCAACAATTAAATAAAATATTCTTTTGGTCGATATAAAAAGCCATATTAATAGTTTATATGTCTATCGGGTATTGTACCTAATAATTTGTTTAACAGCACTATTTAATAAATCCATCTTTTTAGTTTGAAAAACTCTGTAAGAGTTTACTGTGCATAACCCCCAGTGGAGCTTGTGAAACTGGGGGTAACACAAGAAAACACAATAAGAACTCTGAAGGAGTTCACCTTGATTGATTGCATGGCATATTATATATTAGCAAAATCAAAAAACCATGTTATACCCCGCTGGGGTATTATTCTCGTCTTATATTTCATCCCCCAGTTTCGCAAGCTCCACTGGGGGTTATGCACAGTCTACACCTACGGTGTATTATCGTTTTAAAAAAATACAAACTTAAGGCACAAACCCTAATAATTATTTAAGTCTATTATTCCCTTTCTGAAGCTGTGATTTATTTCAATAAAACATCCAATCCATA
>JBMOHG010000392.1:0-3360 GCA_049317965.1 Paludibacter sp. | reverse complement strand
GAATTTTATTCCGAGCTTTTCAAACCTGCAGCAGGCAAATTTATCCACTTTGTGGTTCCATATAACCTGAATTTTTAACTATGCAATAATTGAGAATAATAAACGTTTGATTGTAGAGATTATTGATATTCAATTTAATTATATTTGCAGCTTTTAAAAAATAAAATATGCAACAGGTGCACATAAAAAAATACCTTCTTCTAACTCTTTTTTTTCTGAAAATGAGTTCATCTGTTTGGTCGCAGGGCAACCTGCCTTATATTGATGAAAAGACCTGGCATTTTGGATTTTCGCTTGGGCTTAATACGCTCGATTTTGGAATAAAACCAAGTGGAATGAATATTAATGGTGAAGTTTATGATGCTGCTGTTTCAACTTTGAAGCCAGGTTTTTCGGTAGGTATTATCACCGATTTACGATTAAGTAGATACTTGAATTTGCGTTTCACTCCTACACTTCATTTTGGCGAACGACAATTGATATATAAAAGTTCTGTAAAGGACTCATTGACAATTACCTCTGCTATGGTATGTATACCTTTTCATTTGAAGTACAGTGCCGAACGAAAAGGGAATTACAGACCTTATCTCCTTTTGGGTGGTGGCTCTTACCTTGATTTTGGTCGAAATAAGGATAATCCTGTATTATTGGAACCGTTGGATTTTTATACAGAATTTGGTGTAGGATGCGACATTTATTTTTCGTTCTTTAAATTATGTCCCGAATTGAAATATGCCATTGGTTTTAATGATATGCTAACACCTATCAGTGAACGTACTTCCGGAAGTTTATCCGGTAAGGAAAAATTTACAAATGCATTGTCTAAACTCACGTCGCGAATGGTAACGTTAACGTTTAATTTTGAATAAGTGGATTTTTAATTAAAAAAACAGCGTAATTTCTTATGGATGAAAATCACGCTGTTTTTTTTAGAAATGACTAATAATTAAAGACTTTCAATTTCTTTGATAACTGTAGCCATTGCTAATTGCCAATCAGCAAATATTTTGCGGAAATATGCTCGTACCAAAGTGGGATTACTCTTACCATCGGGACGATTAACACGCAAAATAAATTCACGTTGTATGGCCATAATCTCTATCACAATGTTATTAACTTTTTCATCTTCAATATCTTTCGACATTAAACAACGAAAATAAATGTCAGTAATTAATTCGGACGAAACAAATTGAATTGTTTTCTTGAGCTTTCTACGACTTGCCATAATACTGTATTTTTTAAAATTATTATGCACAAAGTTAATCCATTATTATGAAAAAGTCATCTTTTACTGTAAATTTGCAGAATTATTCTAAGTAAAACTTATGTTTCCACTATGATTTCAATACCAAGAGTACAATTACAAGCTTTATTTCTAGCTGTTTCCATCTTATTTATTGTTGGATTTTCGGCTTGTAATGATGATAATATTTCGACAGATCCAAAGTACACCCTCGATTTTTCGACTGATACATTAAGTTTCGATACAGTTTTTACTTCTTTAGGAAGTGCTACTTCCAAAATTATGGTGTACAATCATAATAAAGTGGCTTTACAAATAAGTAAAATTAATGTTGCAGGTGGAGGTGAGTCACCATTTCATATCAATGTTGATGGCAGTGTGAATGCAGAGAATCGTTTCGAGAATATTGAAATTCCTGCCAATGACAGTTTATTCATTTTTGTAGCTGTAACTGTCGACCCGAATAATCCCAATTCTCAAATCTTTATCAGAGACTCTTTAGAATTTACAACAAATGGAGTGAGTCAAAATGTTAAGCTTGAGGCTTATGGGCAAGATATGAAATTGCTGAATAATGTAGAAATAATTGGTGATTCTGTTCTTACATCCGAAAAACCATTTATAGTGAGTGGAAATTTATTAGTTGACTCAGCAATAACTTTAACACTAAATAAGGGATGCAAATTGTATTTCCACAACAATGCCAACCTGATTGTTTACGGAAATTTAAAGGCCAATGGGAGCAAGGATGAGCCAATAACATTCAGGGGCGACAGATTGGATAAAATAAAATTCTCAACACCATTTCCTTACAATACAGTAGCTGGACAGTGGGGAGGTATTTTCTTGTGGTGGAGTGGTGGAAATCACGTGCTTAACTATGTAAATATGAATAGTGGTTATGTAGGCATTTTTTTCTCGAATGACAATCGTAACGAATTACCACAGTTAGAAATTTCTAACTGTAAAATTCATAATTTCTTATTGTATGGTTTAGTCGTTCAAAATGGGAATGTGACTGTTTCGAATACCGAAATTTCAAATACCAGTAGTTACAGTGTGTATTTGAATGGTGGCAAACACACCTTTATTCAAAGTACAATTGCCAATTACTTTAACAACAGCAATGTACAACCAGTGTCGCGTGACAAGAAGCCGGCAGTAATGATAATGAATCTCAATCGCATTGCTCCAATGGAAACTTTGTTTCAAAACTGTGTTATTGGAGGTAGTGCTGAAAATGAATTTAGTTTGGCCAGCCGTTTTAAAGATCAGTACAAAGCTGTTTTCAAAAACTGCTATATTCATACTCCAAAAGCATTGGAATTACCTCAATTTACGGGGTTGGATAAAAAGATTAGATGGTCGGCAAAGAACGATACTGTTTTTAAAAGCATTCGTTATGATTACGAGAAAAACACCTATTTCGATTTTACGCCCGATTCAGTTTCGCCTGCTCGCGGTTTAGCTGACCCAACTATAGCTGCACAATTCCCTGTGGATTTGAACGGTAACAAACGTGATGATGGTGCACCTGATGCCGGAGCTTATGAATGGAAGCCAACAAAATAGCCAACTATGAAAAAGGGCATAATGCTCCCAATTGCCTTGCTTATTATTTTTGTTCATTCGGCTCATAGTCAGGAAAAACAAAACTTTAAAATTATGTGCTACAATGTCGAGAATTATTTCGATTGTGTAGACGATTCACTCACCGATGACGCAGAATACTTACCTACCGGGATGCGTGGCTGGAACAACTCAAAGTACCAAAAGAAACAAGCAAATATTGGAAAAGTAATCGTAGCCATTGGCGGTTGGGAAGCTCCTGCATTAGTAGGTTTTTGTGAAATTGAAAGCGAAAAGTGTTTATTCGATTTAACCCGCTATTCGGGTTTGAAAAACCTGCGGTACAAATACTTACATCATGAATCAGCAGATGCACGCGGCGTTGATGTTGCATTATTATATCAACCATCAATGTTTAAACCGTTTCATAACGAGGCAATAAAAATTGATTTTCCACAAGCTCCAACCAGTAAAACCCGTGATATTCTTTTTGCTTCAGGAGTTATTCCTACCGGTGATACATTGCATGTTTTTGTTTGTCATTTCCC
>JBMOHG010000391.1:0-3368 GCA_049317965.1 Paludibacter sp. | reverse complement strand
AATACCAACAAAGCGGCGTAGAACTAACTTCCGACAACGAAGAACAGGAATTTAGTTTTAGCTTAGAGAAAATTGCGGTAGAAGGAGTGTAATACCTTATAATAAACCTTATTTTAACCCTGACAGGGTTTAAAACCCTGTCAGGGTTGTGGCTCAACCCTATCAGGCATTTATGCTTTGATAGGGTTTTTGTATTAGAAATTTCTTAACATCTACAATAAACTTCAAATTTATCCAATAAAAAAAACACCAACTTATAGCCTTTATCATATATATTATTATTACTTTTGCTCTAAAATTCAGAAGGACTATTTTTAAAGTTTATATACTATAAATCAGTTTTTTAAAAAATATAATACAATGGAAAGAAAGAAAAAATTTATTACATGTGATGGAAATCATGCTGCAGCGCATATTGCTTATATGTTTAGCGAAGTTGCTGCAATTTATCCTATTACGCCATCTTCAAATATGGCAGAAAACGTAGATGAATGGGCTGCTACCGGAAGAAAAAACATCTTTGGTGATGAGGTAAAAGTAGTAGAAATGCAATCGGAGGGTGGTGCTGCAGGTGCAGTTCATGGTTCGTTACAAGCAGGTGCATTAACTTCAACCTATACGGCTTCACAGGGTTTACTGCTTATGATTCCTAATATGTATAAAATTGCCGGCGAATTATTACCTTGCGTATTTCACGTAAGTGCTCGTACATTGGCTGCACATGCTTTATCTATTTTCGGAGATCATTCCGATATCTATTCATGCCGTCAAACCGGTTTCGCTTTCCTTGCTACAGGTAGCGTTCAGGAAATTATGGACTTAGCCGGTGTTGCCCACTTATGCGCTATTAAATCCAGGGTTCCTTTCTGTCATTTCTTCGATGGTTTCAGAACTTCACACGAAATTCAAAAAATAGAAGTATTAGCTAACGAAGATTTAGCTCCACTTATCGATTACAAAGCATTGCAAGATTTCAGAGACCGTGCTTTAAATCCAGAACATCCAGTAATGCGCGGAACTGCTCAAAATCCTGATATTTTCTTCCAGGCCAAAGAAGCATCCAATACTTTTTATGAACCAATTCCTGATATGGTAGAAAACTACATGCAGGAAATTGCAAAACTTACTGGTAGGGTTTACCATCCATTTACCTATTATGGTGCTGCTGATGCCGAAAACATTATCGTTGCCATGGGTTCTATTACCGATACTACTAAAGAAGTGGTTGATCATTTAACAGCAAAAGGCGAAAAAGTTGGTTTAATCAGTGTTCATTTATACCGTCCTTTCTCCGAAAAATATTTCTTCAATGTATTACCAAAATCAGTTAAGAAAATAGCTGTATTAGACCGCACCAAAGAAATAGGTGCCAATGGAGATCCATTGTATTTAGATGTTGTTGAAATGTTCTATAACAAAGCTGTAAAACCAGTCATCGTAGGTGGCCGTTACGGTTTAAGCTCAAAAGATACTACTCCAGCTCAAATAATTTCAGTTTTCGAAAACCTAAAATTAAAAGAATCAAAAAACCAATTTACTGTAGGTATTGTTGATGATGTTACTTTCCGTTCGTTACCATTATTACCAGAAGTAAGTTTGGGAACCAAAGGAACTTTTGAAGCAAAATTCTATGGTTTAGGTTCAGATGGTACCGTTGGTGCTAATAAAAACTCTATCAAAATTATTGGAGATTCAACCGATAAATACGCTCAGGCATATTTTGCTTATGATTCTAAGAAATCAGGTGGTATTACCGTTTCTCATTTACGCTTTGGCGATGCACCTATTCGTTCACCTTATTTAGTAAACACCCCTGACTTTGTAGCTTGCCATGTTCCTTCATATTTAGAAAGATATGATATGCTAAAAGGATTGAAAAAAGGAGGTACTTTCCTTATCAATTGCTTATGGGATGCTGAAGAAACAAAAAAACAACTACCAAATCACGTAAAAAAATACCTGGCAGTTAATAATATTAATTTCTACATTATCAATGCTACTGTAATTGCCGAAGAAATTGGACTTGGTAATCGTACCAATACCATTATGCAAGCAGCTTTCTTTAAAGTTTCAGGTGTAATTCCTTACGAAAAAGCAGTTGCTGAAATGAAATATGCTATTAAAAAGTCGTATGGTAATAAAGGCGAAAACATTATTACAATGAATAATGCCGCTGTTGATCGTGGTTGCGATGTTACTAAAGTTGAGGTTCCTGCAGAATGGGCTAATTTAGGTGCAACACAGGAAACTGATGGCAGAAATATTCCTGATTTCATCCGCAATGTAGTAGAACCTATCAATAATCTTAAAGGTGACGATTTACCTGTAAGTGCATTCTTAGGTAGAGAAGATGGAACTTTCCCAGCCGGTACTTCTGCTTACGAAAAAAGAGGTATTGCTGTAAACGTTCCTGAATGGTTACCCGAAAATTGTATTCAATGTAATCAATGTTCTTATGTATGTCCTCACGCTGCTATTCGTCCATTCCTTTTGAACGAAAAAGAAATGAAAAATGCACCAGCAGGAATTAAAACCTTAAAAGCTGTAGGTAAAGAATTAGTAGGTCTCGAATTTAAAATTCAGGTAACTCCATTGGATTGTACTGGTTGTAGCAACTGTTTTGATGTTTGCCCTGCTAAAACAAAAGCTTTAGAGATGAAACCGCTTGCTACTCAAATGCCAGAAACTAAAAATTGGGATTACCTTATTAACAACGTTTCTTACAAAACAGAACTAGCTCCAAGAGAAAAAACTTTCAAAAATAGTCAGTTTGCACAACCATTGTTCGAGTTCTCAGGAGCTTGTGCTGGTTGCGGCGAAACCCCATATATCAAATTAATTACTCAGTTGTATGGCGAAAGAATGATGGTTGCCAATGCTACTGGATGTTCTTCTATTTATGGTGGTTCTGCTCCTTCAATGCCTTATTGCAAAAATGAAAAAGGACAAGGTCCAGCTTGGGCAAATTCTTTGTTCGAAGATAATGCAGAATATGGTTTTGGTATGGTTACTGCTGTTAACAAATTAAGAGACAGACTTAGTTTAATCATGAAAAATGCTCAAACCAGTACTTGTTGTTCAGATGAGTTGAAAGCATTATTCATGGAATGGATTGCCAGCAAAGAAGATGCTACTAAATCAAAAGAAGTAAGTGATAAAATTCTTCCATTGGTTGAAAAATGTGATTGTGAATGCTGCAAAGATATTTACAAACTACGTCAATATCTGGTAAAAAAATCAGTTTGGGTATTCGGTGGTGATGGTTGGGCTTATGATATCGGTTACGGTGGTTTAGACCACGTATTGGCATCAGGCGAAGACATCAATGTATTGGTAATGGATACCGAAGTTTATTCTAACACAGGTGG
>JBMOHG010000390.1:0-3369 GCA_049317965.1 Paludibacter sp. | reverse complement strand
CACGATCCCATGTTTCGCCGGCATTACGTCCCAAAGTTATTACTGCCACATCCGACTTTTTTTCAGCTTGTTTTATAAGTTTATATTCAATTTTTGGTTCATCGGCAAAATCAATAATATTTTTTGCCCGAACTCTCATTGAAGGAATGGTAACCTTTAGAACAGAATCGGTATAATGTTTATAGAATGTTTGCAAATTCTTATCAATCTTGTATTTCGAGTTTTCTAAACCTTCCAATAATGAAACCGTGTGCTTATTATTTACCCTTCCGCTACCCGTTCCGCCCGTAATGTAATTATAAGAAGTTTTTCCAAAAAGAGAAAAAACTTTGGTTCTTTGTAGTGGCAAGGTGTTTTCTTTATTTTGTAATAATACCATTGCTTCACCTGCTGCGGTACGCGAAATAGTTGAATTTGCAATTAAATCCGGTTTGTTTGATTTAATATAATTTCTGAAAGTAGGAGTTTTTACAACATATTGTAAAATCTTCTCAATATTTCTATCTAAAACTGCTTCATCTAACAACCCTTTTTTCACAGCATCAATAATTTGTTGAGATTGAAATCCACCGGGCATAATCAATTCATTTCCAGCCCGCATTTGCGCAACCACATTTTCGCCTCCACCCCAATCTGTTACAACTACTCCCTGATAGTTCCATTCCTTACGAAGTATGTCTTGCAATAAAGCTTTATCTTCGGCTGTATAATACCCATTAATTTTATTGTACGAAGTCATAAGCATCCACGGATTTGACTTTTTTACAGCAATTTCAAAACCACGCAAATATATTTCGCGTAAAGCTCGCTGACTGATTAATTCGTTGATGGTACGGCGATTGGTTTCAATATTATTTGCTGCAAAATGCTTTAAACATGCTCCAACATTGTTACTTTGAATACCATTCACAATAGCTGCTGCCATTTCGCCCGAAATCAATGGATCTTCAGAGTAATATTCAAAATTACGGCCACATAAGGGATTGCGTTGCAGGTTGAGTCCGGGTGCAAGCAACATATCACTTCCAAACTCCAACACTTCATTTCCCATACTTACACCAACCTGATGGACTAATTCTTTATTCCATGTTGAGGCTAATGCAGTGGCAGTAGGAAATGCTGTACAATAAGTTCGGTGATTAACTCCTTCCTGTAAGGTATCAATTCGCAATCCGGCAGGGCCATCATTCAAAATAGTCGAAGGAATTCCCAGTCTATCTATTTTATAGGTATTTGCTGCCTGCCCTCTCAACAGAATTTTACCCGGTTTCCCTTTAAAACCCTTGGTATTCCACAAATACTCATCTCCCATTCCCAATACGATATGCGCCTTTTCTTCCAGCGTCATCGCCTTAATAATCTCCAAAATATTATTCGAATTTAATATTAGTTTTTGCTGAGAATATGCTGTCGTTACACAAAATATTGAGAGTAAAATAAGTTTTGAAATATTTTTCATTTAAAACATATTGACTATTAGATAATTAAAGTAAATTGAATTTCAATACGGAACATAAGCCGAATTCAATACGTTCAGTGTTTGCTTAATCCAAACTCTGTAGCGTGTATCATTATTCCATGTATTTCCAGCCGAAGCAAAATCGCAGAAATGAACTTGTTTAGCCTTCCCATATTCACCTTCCAAGTCTGTTCCCAAAACCAATGGTGCGGTAAATGACATCCATACATTTTCAGGTTTTTCGGTTGAAGATTTTAGCAAAACTCTGTTCTTTTCAGCTTTTACTTCAGCCACTTCATCTATAAAACCATCAGCAAAGCGAGTGTCACGTGCAAGTAGAATTGGTCCGCGCATTATTGCCTGATATCCATTGAGTGATATTAGTCGACCACTCAAATCTAAATTCAATGAAATTTTATCATTTTTTTTCCATTCGCGGGTAATTTTTTGATACGTACCAGGCAGCACATTATCAACCGCTAATCCATTTACATAAATAATAGTTTTTGAACTCCATGCTGGGATACGCAATGCAATTGTAAATGTTTCCGGTTTTTCGGGCTGTACAGTTATATCAATCTTTTCATTTTCAGGATAGAAAGTAGTCTGAATTATATTTACTTTGTTTTTAGGATTTAGTTGTACTCCAGATGTTGATTGACCATAAAGATTCACCGTGATTTCCTTTCCAGAAGTCATTACAGCCATTTTTGGTAATAGCACAAAGGCACGAGGTCCATTGGCACTACAACAATTAAAATTCATACCGCATTGCTGCTCACCTGCATGACGAACCCCTTCCAGTGGTATATATTTAGCGATTTGAGAGCCATCAAATTTCATGGAAGCAATTAATGAATTATATGCTGTTTTTTCAATTTGGTCAGCATAGGTTGGATTAGCAGTCAGACTTAGCAGATTGTTACAAATTTGCATCCAGGTAAACGTTACACAAGTCTCCATGGAATGATATGTCGGATCTGTTTGTAGTTTAGCACCATGATAAAAGCATTCGTAAGCCGTACCCGAACCTGCCACATTTATTTCAGTATCAATAATATTCTGAACAGCCATTTCGGTTGCTTTAAGGTAAGTTGGCTCTCCGGTGATTCTGTAAAGGTCAAGTAAACCATCATAACAGGACATCATTTCATAAGCTTTCTGTCCATTTTCCCAACTCCACCAATAATCCACTTTTGGAAAACGATCAGCCACATTGATACCAGCTAATGCTTTATTTATTAAATCAGGGCCACCTTCGGTAAGCCACTGACTTACAATATAGTTTGCAAAATTGAGATATCTTTTTTCACCAGTTTGCTTGTAAAGCAATACCATTGGTTTCAAAATAGAACTACTGGGCATCCCGCGATATTCTCCTGTTCTAATAATATCCTTTTTATTTGGTCCAACCTGTGATAATAAATGGTCAGCAAGCTTTTTTGCTGCTTCTAACACTTTTTTATCACCCGATAATTCGTAATATTCCAACAAGCCCAACAACGTGTATTTTCTTCCCCAAACATCCCATGCTGTTAGTTGCGATTCGGGCGCATAATTCCCAATATACCCATCAGGAGTTTGTGTTGCCAACAATCCTGAAACTGCATTTTGGATTATTTTCAGCAATTCAGCATCTTGATTATACCGGTAAGCATCCATAGCCGAAAGTATCCATTTCCCCCAGAATTCTGTTTGCCAATACTTTGTTTCAGTACGAGTTTTAAATTGAGTAATTAGCTCATTTACATCTTGTTTCTTTATACGTTGGTTAATACACAAATCAATTTTCGCCCCCAGATATCCATCCAAGTGTGTAGAATTTGAGATATTCTCAGAAAGTTTATCCTGAATAACAGGTATAATTTTGGGCTTTGCGACTACACCATTTGAAATACTCAAAATGGCAA
>JBMOHG010000389.1:0-3374 GCA_049317965.1 Paludibacter sp. | reverse complement strand
CTTATTTGAAATTAAAAATGTTATTTTGAGTTATAAAATCTGCAAATGTAGTAATTAAAAATTAACTTTATCAAATTTATGATGGTTTATTTTTAAAGAAAGTAAATATTTATTGATTCGTAAAAAAACAAAAGCACCTGAAAAAATAATTTTTTTCAGGTGCTTTTCGTCAACATGTTAATATATTGCTAGTTATATATTTTCCAATAATTTCTTTTCTGCTAGTTTAACTTTCTCAAATGTAAATTGATTCAGAATTTCATTTTTATATTCACAAATCTGATCGTTAAATAGGTTACCAATGCTACCTTGATGAGTATGATTAACTTGTTTATTCGGTCTAAAGTTACCAGATTCAATTTCAAGACCAACTTGCTTGTAGGCATCTCTGAATGGAACTCCCGATAATGTCAATCGGTTGACTTCTTCTACACTGAAAAGAAAATCGTAGCGAGTATCTTCAAGAATTTCAGTATTTACTTCCACATTTTGCATCATCATGGCTGTCATTTCCAAACAATCATTCAACTCGGCAAATGCAGGTATAAAAACTTCTTTGATTAATTGTAAATCGCGAAAATAACCTGAAGGTAAATTGTTGGTTATCATCATTATTTGTTGCGGAAGAGATTGTAATTTGTTGCATTTGGCACGTGTCAGTTCAAAAACATCGGGATTCTTTTTGTGTGGCATAATGCTTGAACCAGTTGTAAATTCATCTGGCAACTTAATAAATCCAAAGTTTTGCGAAGTAAACATACATGCATCAAATGCCAGTTTGGCAACGGTTGCAGCTACACTCGCCAAAGCATTTGCCACAGTTCGTTCCATTTTTCCACGCCCCATTTGCGCATAAACCACATTGTAGTTCATCGAGTCAAAACCCAATAAATCGGTAGTTAATTGGCGGTCGAGAGGAAATGATGATCCATATCCGGCTGCTGAACCCAGTGGATTACGATTTGTTATTTTCCAAGCTGACAACAAGAGTTGTAAATCATCAGCAAGACTTTCGGCATAAGCACCAAACCAAAGTCCAAATGATGACGGCATTGCCACCTGAAGATGCGTATATCCGGGAAGTAAGACTGCTTTGTATTTATTGCTTTGTGAAATTAGTACTTCGAATAATTCAGTTACCGCTGAAACAGTTTTCTCAATTTCAGCACGTGAAAAAAGCTTTAAGTCGACCAATACCTGATCGTTACGAGAACGACCGCTATGTATTTTTTTACCTATATCACCCAATTTACGAGTCAGGAGCATTTCTACTTGCGAATGAACATCTTCAACTCCGTCTTCTATAACGAATTGATTGTTTTCGGTCAAAAAATAAATATTTTTTAATTCTACAAGTAATGACTTTAATTCGCTGGTTTCCAATAATCCAACAGCTTCCAACATAGTTATGTGAGCCATCGAGCCCAATACATCATACTTGGCTAGAAATACATCCATTTCGCGGTCACGACCAACCGTAAATGCTTCGATTTTTGCATTTACTTGCGTGCTTTTTTCCCAGAGTTTCATAAGCATATTTAACCTCAATGTCCTTTAAAATAAGAATTATGAGACCAGTTCTAAATAAATTACTCGAAAATATATATTATTTATCTTCAACGACTTCCAAAAGTACTATAATGGAAATAATTTTGAAATAATCTTTACTTATTCAATGCTTTAGCCAATAAATCAGCCACCATATCAATGCCTTCTTTAAGCTTTTTATCTACCATCATTTTTATCATTGTAGGTAAATCAGCTTTCAAAGTAAGTTTCATAGCAGTTTCGTTTTCTACGATTTGCTTTAACTGAACCCATACATTTACATCAAAAGGAGCATTTTCAGATGCAAATTTTAATGTTTTAAATGGTTCCTTTTCTACAATTCGGAAACCAATCTTACCAAATCCTTCAACAACGAAACTGATACTATCAGCATCGAATTGCAAATCCTTAATTTTATCGGTAGATGGAGCTTGATCTTGTATTTTTTTTATGTTATTCAAGTCGCTAAGAATACCAAAAACCACTTCTTCAGACGAAGAAATGGTTTTTATATTGCTTTCGTATGTTGTCATTATAAATATTTAGAAGTTGATACTGTACCATTAAACAAAAAGTAAACATTTATTGTTCACTTCTCCAGATGGATGGGTTTTTGCGCCATTCCTGCAAAGTTTCAATATCGTCTTGTGAAATATATTTTGTACTTAATGCCTCACTTAGTACAGCGTCATAACCACACAGTGTAGTTAATTTTACTTTTGCTTGTTTGAATTTTTGTTCAGCTACAGGGAATCCATAAGTAAAAATGGCCATCATGCCCAAAACTTCTGAGCCATCATTACGAATTGCTTCGACAGCTTTTAGACTACTACCACCGGTTGAAATCAGGTCTTCAATTACAACTACTTTTTGTTTTGGGCGTAAATCGCCTTCTATCATATTCTCTAATCCATGTCCTTTTGGCGTTGGACGAACATATACAAATGGTAATCCAAGTGCATCTGCAACCAATGCACCTTGCGCAATTGCACCGGTTGCTACACCAGCAATCACTTCAACATCAGGATACATATCCAGAATTAATCGGGTTAACTCAATTTTAATGTAATTGCGGATTTGTGGATATGAAAGGGTTTTGCGATTATCGCAATATATTGGAGATTTCCAACCTGATGCCCAAGTAAATGGATTGTTCGGTTGTAACTTTATTGCTTTAATTTTTAAAAGTTTTTCAGCTATACTTTTTTCTAATGTTTTCATTTTGAGTTGTTTTTGTCACTAATTTACTACAGCGATTGGTAGGAAAGATTGATACATCTTACAAAGTGCAAAAGTAAGCAAACAAGTTGAAATCCGAAACATAAAAAATCATATTGTACAACATTTTTATTTATATAATTTCATGATATTACTATTTTATTCTATTATCACTCTAATTGTGTATATTTATGTAATTTATATACTACCCATCACTTCGATGGTGATAAAAATGCATCCTCAATATGGTCAATCAAAAATTCATTGCCATGTGGAATGACAGAAATAACATCAAAACGTGTTTCACCATTCCAATCAAACTCAAAAATATATTCGTGAGTAGCATTTATAATATTTCTGATTTTTTTCAGGGTTATCGCCTCTTCAGGATGTTCGAAAGTTTCGGTAGATCGGGTTTTTACCTCTACAACAATAAGCCAATTATCTTTTTTTGCAACAATATCCAATTCCAATTTGCCAACAACCCAGTTTGTATGTAAAATTTCGTAACCCTTCTCTTTCAAAAATATCTGAGCACGTTCCTCACCTAAATTACCTAATTCATTATGTTCAGCCATTGAAAGATATTTATTGAATTGATATTGATT
>JBMOHG010000388.1:0-3377 GCA_049317965.1 Paludibacter sp. | reverse complement strand
CGTTATGCCATAGAAGATAATGAATTGCGGATATATCCTCCAATAAAAAAAACAGGTGAAGCTATTCTAACCATTGAATCATCAGTAAAAAACATGAATGGAGATGATTTGGGACTTACATTAAATAAAGAAATTTCATTCGAAGATACCAAACCCAATGTTCGTTTCATTGGAAATGGTGTTATAATGCCTTCATCAAATGGATTATTACTTCCATTTGAAGCTGTAAATTTAAAAGCTGTTGATATAAAAATCTGTAAAATCTATGAAAACAATATTATCCAATTTTTGCAGGTGAATGATTTGAGTGGTCAAAGTGAATTGACCAGAGTTGGCAAAACGGTTCTTAAAAAAACAATTCCGTTAACCAATGTGATGGATTATGGAAAATGGAATCGTTTTTCAATTGATTTATCACAACTAATAAAAGCTGAACCGGGTGCCATTTATTCAGTACGATTGAGTTTTAAGAAGGATTATTCCTCATATCCGTGTGGTGGAGAAACAGATGCAGCTGAAGATATTGATCTTGTAACCTGGAATGATGACAATGAGCGTGAAGATGGTTGGTATTACGAAAATTATTATTACGATGATTATTATGATGAGGATGGCTATTATTATTACAATTGGGAAGAACGCGATGATCCTTGTAAAAAATCCTATTATAATAATAAATCTATTACCAGAAATGTATTGGCTTCAGATCTAGGAATTATTGCAAAAGCCGGCAGTTCAGGTAATTTTAATATTTATGTTACTAATCTTTTATCTACTCAGCCAATTTCAAATGTAAGTGTTTCCTTTTACGATTATCAGCAGCAGTTATTAGGAACAGTGAATACCAATCAGGATGGAATGGCTGAAATTAAATTAAAGAAGAGACCTTTTGTTTTAATTGCTAAGAAAGATGAACAACGTGGTTATTTGAAAATGATAGAAGGTTCATCTTTATCTCTGAGTATGTTTGATGTAAGCGGAGAAACAGTTCAGAAAGGCTTAAAAGGATTTATATATGGAGAAAGGGGCGTATGGCGACCTGGAGATTCATTGTATCTTACTTTCATATTGGAAGATAAAGAAAAAATATTACCCCGTAATCACCCAGTTACTTTCGATTTAATCAACCCCAATGGACAGATAGTGAAAAGAATGATAAAAACGACTTCTGTAAATGGATTTTATGATTTCCGGACAGCAACGGAAAGGAATGCAGTCACAGGTAACTGGCAGGCAAAAGTAAAAGTTGGTGGTGTTGAATTTCAAAAAAGCATAAAAATTGAAACAGTTAAACCCAATCGTTTGAAAATCAATTTTGGTTTTGGGAAAGAATACCTTGCTAAAAATGATAAATGCAAAGGAAATCTCGAAGTTCACTGGCTTACCGGTGCTACAGCTAAAAATCTTAAAGCTACAGTAAATCTTACCCTAACACGTACATCCACTACATTTAATAAATACCCGAACTATATTTTCGATAACCCGACATCAGGATTTACATCTGAAAACCTTACTGTTTTTAGTGGAAATTTAGATGCAACAGGTAAAGCCACAATAACTCCTGATATTAATATTACAACTGCGGCTCCGGGTATGTTGAAAGCTAATTTTGAAACTACAGTCTTTGAAACTGGTGGCGATTTTAGTGTTGATCGATTTACGTTGCCTTATTATCCTTACCAAACCTATGCTGGTGTGAGCGTTCCGCAAAATGCAAATAACGATCGCATGCTTTATACAGATAAATCATATACTATTAATTTGCTTAATTTAGATTACAATGGCATGATAGTTCCTTCCAACAAACTTAAAGTTGAACTGTATAAAATTGAATGGCGCTGGTGGTGGGATAATTCCGAATCAGGTTCTCAGGCTGATTTTATCTCAACTTCTTACAGTCAGTTAAAAGATTCAGCAACAGTTTCAACAACAGCTGGAAGAGGCGTTTACAAATTAAACATAGATCATGACAACTGGGGTCGTTATTTGATTAAAGTGACTGATCAAAAATCGGGGCATAGTTGCGGGAAAGTTGTATATATTGATTGGTACGGTTACTCCAGAGCTCCTGGTGGAGAAAAACAAGCTGCTACCATGCTTAGTTTTACAGTCGATAAAGAAAAATACAATGTAGGAGAAAAAGTTAAGATTACGATTCCTACATCAGCTGATGGCAGGGCTTTACTGACCCTCGAAACAGGTTCAAAAGTATTGAAATCCTTCTGGATTCCAACCAAACAGGGGAATACAGAGTTTGTTTTTGATGTTACCACAGAAATGGCTCCTAATTGTTATGCCTATGTAACCTTGATTCAGCCGCATGCTCAAACACTTAATGATTTACCCATCCGTTTGTATGGTATCATTCCTATATTAGTTGAAGATCCAAACACGCATCTTAATCCAATGATAATGATGAAAGACGTGTTGCTACCTGAGCAAAATGCATCAATTACTGTAAAGGAACAAAAAGGCAAGCCTATGACTTATACTTTGGCTGTTGTTGATGAAGGTTTACTTGATTTAACGCGATTTAAAACACCTAATCCATGGTTTGTATTTTATGCAAGGGAAGCTTTGGGGATTAAAACCTGGGATTTGTTCGATATGGTTATGGGTGCCTATACTGGAGAATTGCAGCGTATATTGAGTATTGGAGGTGATGGTGAAGGATTAAACAAAGGAAGTTTGAAAGCCAACCGATTTATCCCAATGGTAAAATTCCTTGGAACTTTCGAATTAGGCAAAGGACAATCAAAAACGCATACGTTTAAAATGCCGCAATATATTGGTTCAGTTCGTGTAATGGTTGTAGCTGGCGACAATGGAAAATATGGCTGTGCCGAAAAAGCAGTAGCTGTCAGAAAACCTTTAATGGTATTGGGAACTTTGCCAAGAGTTGTTGGTCCGGGAGAAACAGTTAAGCTTCCAGTTAGTGTTTTTGCAATGGAAAAATCAGTTCGAGATGTTAAGGTGCAGATTTTTGCAGACAATATATTTGCAGTAATCGGAGGAAATTCCCGTAGTCTGACTTTTAAAACACCTAGTGATGAAATGGTTAATTTTGAACTAAAAGTAAAAGAAATAACAGGTGTTGGTAAAATAAAAATCATAGCTACAAGTGGCAACCAGAAAGCTGTTCATGATATTGAAATTGATGTTCGCAATCCAAATCCCAGAGTGACAGATGTAGTTGAAAGTATAATTCAACCCGGCAAAAACTGGAATGCAAATTATCAGTTTGTTGGTATGCAGGGAAGCAATAAAGCGGTCATGGAAATATCTTCTATCCCACCATTGAACCTTGAAAAACGATTGAGTTATCTGATTGAATATCCACATGGTTGTGTTGAACAAACTACATCTTCTGTTTTTCC